>ONPE01000013.1 GCA_900319615.1 uncultured Eubacteriales bacterium | reverse complement strand
GTGTCGGTGCTTCTGTCGGTGCTTCTGTCGGAGCTACCGGGATCTCGTCAACAGCTGTCTGCTCGTAGAAGTAGACCTTCTCTTCGGTACCTCTGTAGGTAGCTGTGAAGTTATCGTTGCTGAAGTATACGATGTAGGTGTTGGTGCCGCCGATGTGCTTGAGCTGGCCGTCATAAGTCCAATATCTGTCGTCATACTGTCTGTTTTCAAAGATACGGACATTGCCGCTCTTGGCGTCGAGGTAATCGGTACCGTTCTTGACTACAAAGCCGTCTATGTATTCGGCTGTCTGCCATGCTACAGCAGCGTCGTCGGAAACGATGTACTTATCGTCTGTGCCGTCCTTGTCGACGTCTGCGTTGTTTACGGTGACTGCGGAAGCGTCAAGTGCTGTGCCGCTTGCGGAACCGCCGTTGCTCTTGAGGGCGAACGCGTCGCCTGCCTCATCGGTGTTTGCGATCATATACAGCTTACCGGGGGTGACTGTATCTACGAGCTTGAAGACGTAGGTGCCTTCAACGACCTCGGTAGCGCCCTCTGTGGGAGCCTCGGTGGGAGCTTCTGTCGGGGCTTCTGTGGGAGCCTCGGTAGGAGCGTCGGTGGGGAAGACGAAGCTCTCGTCTACGTGGGTCTTTTCGTAAACATAGACCGTTCTTGTAGAGTTGGTAGCGCCTCTGAAGGCGTTATTGCTGCTGCTGTAGTAGAGATTATAGTTATTGTGGAATCTGAGCTGAGAGTCGGCATATGTCCAGCTTCTGTCGGGATACTGCTGCTCGCTGTAGATGCTGACGTTGCCGCTCTTGCCCTCGAGGTAGTCTGTGCCGTTGGTCAGGAAGAAGCCTTCGCCGGCGGGAGTTGTCTTCCAGCAAGCGGACTCGTCCGTGCAGTCGACAGCGATATCATCTGTGCCGTCGTTGTCTATGTCGATGCTCTTGATCGAAACAGCCTCGGCACCCATGGAGCCGTTGTCATCCTTGAGAGCGTAAGCCAAGCCCTCAGCGTCAGAGCTGACGATCAGGTAATCTCTGCCGGGAGTGACATTGTCTACGAGCTTGAAGACGTAGGGAGGAAGTACGGGAGCCTCTGTGGGGGGCTCTGTGGGAGCGACCTCCATCTCGGCGTAGATCATGTTGTAGAACCAGTCGTCGCCGCCTTCTTCATCAGGACGGAAGTAGACGGTATAGTTGCCGTCGGCCTTGATCTCGCCGTGCTCGCCGAAATCGTTGCCTGTGCCTGCGGGATACCATGTGGTGACAGTCTCGCCGTCGGAGAGAGCGACCTTAAATCTGTCGGTTGTAGTCAGAGCAACGGAGGAGATCATGTACTCTTCGCCCTCTGCATTATCGTTCGGAGTAAGTTTGTATTCCTCGGAGGGAGTCCACTCGTTGAAGGTGCCTACGAGATAGTAGTCGTACTGAACAGGAGCCTCTGTGGGAGCTTCTGTCGGGGGGATCTCGTCTACGTGGGTCTTCTCATAGAAGTAGATCTTCTCGTCGGTGCTGCTATAGGTGGATGTGAAGCCGTTGCTGTAGTATACGACGTATGTATTCTGACCGCCGGAATGCTTGAGCTGAGAGTCGGTGTAGGTCCATGCTCTGTCGGCATACTGCTTGGAGCTGTAGATCTTGACGTCGCCGCCCTTGCCCTCGAGATAGTCGGAGCCGTTCTTGAGGTCGAAGCCTTCGCCGTTTCTCACGGTCTTCCAGTTGAGGTAAGAAGCGTTTGTGTCGATGTAGAGGTCGTTTGTGCCGTCGTTGTCGATGTCATAGCTCAGTACGCGTACCTCTTCTTCATCCATAGCCGTGCCGGTCGAAGTGCCGTCGTTGTTAGCGAGAGCTGCCGCCGTGCCTGCTGTGTCGGTGTTGACGATCAGGTAATCTCTGCCGGGGGTGACGGTGTCTACGAGCTTGTAGACGTAAGGAGCAAGTACGGGGGGCTCTGTGGGGCCTTCTGTCGGAGCCTCAGTGGGAGCCTCGGTCGGAGCTTCTGTCGGAGCTTCAGTGGGAGCCTCTGTGGGGATGACTACATCTTCATCCACAGCGATCTTTTCGTATACGTAGATCTTTGCGGTCGTGCTGCCATAGGAGGATGTGAAGCCGTTGTTGTAATATAAGGTATAGTTGTTGTTGCCGCCCTCGTGCTTGAGCTGCTTGCCGTTATAAGCGGTCTGCCAGCAAACGTCAGCGTCCTTGTTGTCGATGACGAGGTCGTCTGTGCCGTCCTTATCAGCGTCGAAGCTTACGACGTAAACAGAAGTTTCTGCCATGTTTGTACCGGAGGAGGAGCCGCCGTCGTTCTTGAGAGCGAAGGCTCTGCCTGCCTCGTCGGAGCTGACGATCATGTACTCCTTACCGGGGGCTATAGCGTCGACGAGCTTGAAGACGTAGTTGCCGGTGATGGGAGCATAGGTCGGAGCCTCTGTGGGAGCCTCGGTCGGGGCTTCGGTGGGAGCCTCTGTAGGAGCCTCGGTGGGGATGACTACATCTTCATCCACCGCGATCTTCTCGTATACGTATATCTTTTCATCGGTGGCGTTATAGGTGGATGTGAAGCCGTTGTTGTAGTATAAGGTATAGTTGTTGGTGCCGCCCTCATGCTTGAGCTGCTGAGCGTCATATACCCAGTATCTTGTGGCATACTTCTGAGGGTTGAAGACCTTGACGTTGCCGCTTGCGCCCTCAAGGAAGTCGCCGTTGTTGGTGATGTTGAAGCCGCTGCCGTTATAAGCGGTCTGCCAGCAAACATCAGCGTCCTTGTTGTCGATGACGAGGTCGTCTGTGCCGTCCTTATCAGCGTCGAAGCTGACAACGTTAACGATAGCTGCCGTCATGTTTGTACCGGAGGAGGAGCCGCCGTCGTTCTTGAGAGCGAAGGCTCTGCCTGCCTCGTCGGAGCTGACGATCATGTACTCTTTACCGGGGGCTATAGCGTCGACGAGCTTGAAGACGTAGTTGCCGGTGATGGGAGCATAGGTCGGTGCCTCTGTAGGAGCCTCGGTGGGAGCCTCGGTCGGGATGACGATCTCGCCGGAGACGGTAGTCTTCTCAAAGACATAGAGATTTCTCGAGGTACCTGCAGCGAAGCCTCGGCTGCTGCTGTAATACAGGTTGTAGGTAGAGCTGTTGTTGAACTGGAACTTGCTGTCGGTGTATTTCCAGCTTCTGATGGCGTTCTGCTGAGCGTCATAGATCTTGATGGAGCCGCTCTTGCCCTCGAGGTAGTCCGTGCCGTTGGTGAGGTTGAAGCCCTCGCCGTTCTCGGTGGTCTGCCATACGATATCCTCGGCGGCATCAGCGATAAAGAGATCAGCCGTGCTGTCGGCGTCGATATCGGCGCTGAGGATCTTCACAGACTCGGCAGCCATGCTTGTGCCGCCTGATGTGCCGCCGTTGTTCTTGAGAGCAAAGGCGTCGCCTGCTTCGTTTGTGTTGACGATCAGGTACTCGTTGCCGACGGTGATGGTATCGACCAGCTTGTAAACGACCTGATCTTCACCCGTTGCAGCCTTGTTTACGGTCACGGCGCTGAAGCTGCCGATACCGGAAACGCAAAGGCTTGCGATGAGCATTACCGCCAACAGAAGGCTGATCAGTCTTCTGCCAAAATGATTTGTTTTTGCAGTGTTCATTTTGCTTTCCTTTCTGTCTGATTAATGCTTTATACTAATTATTCAATAAATTGATAATTAGTATCATATAACCCTCCGGTCGCGCAGCCCTAAGCGGGACGGGCTCCCGGACCTTCTATATAAAAACCGCTTATCCGGATCACAGCACATCCGGTCACGGCAATTATATCAACATCAGATATGTTCATCTCAGAAAGACGCTTTGGGGCAAAAAAAGATGCGATTACCCCATGCTAAATATAATTAACCTTAACAATTGTAGTACAACACCTTTTATTTGTCAATCGACCTCGGACATTTTCGCCATCTTATACAAGGGCTGTCGACGGGCTTTTGTGCAAAATGACAATTTACCCAAGAATCGGTTTTTTACTGCGGATTCAGCGATATTTATTCCCGATACCGTCGATGTTTGTTATGTGAAAACGGCTTGACTATCGGAAAAATTCAGTATTTGTGCAGTTTTTGTTTTGGGTATTCAGCTAAGCCGTTTCAAAAATTCAGAAAGTTAAAGCGATGGCAGAAAAAGTTAAGTTGAACGCGGCTTGTGTCAAGAGCAACAAGGTATACACAGACCTCCCGAAACGCTGCGAAAACGATTTTCATGATCGCGGAGCAGATGATGTCCTCCGTAGGGTACGGCGCTTGGACACGCGTGTCCGACGTACCGAAACGTTTCCGTAATATACCTTTTATACGCGGAGCAACTGCAACCTATCGCTGCGCGAATGACGCTGCGCGTCCGGTACGTCATAAATGCCGTACCCTACGATACACAACATTTGCTTCGCCTGACGGATACATCAGATCTGGTAATTTTCGGGAGCGGCTTGCTGCTCTCGTAACTTTTCCTAAGATGCTGCGGATCTGTTATGCAAACAAAAAAAGCAGGCTGTTCGCCTGCTTTTAAAGGTTATGCTTTTGTTGATCAAGCGTTGTTCAGTCTCTTTGCGAGAGAAGACTTAGCTCTGGCAGCGGTATTCTTATGCAGAAGACCCTTAGCAACAGCCTGGTCGATTTTCTTAACAGCAAGACGTACCGCCTCAGCCTTGTCATCAGCGTTTGTATCCACTGCGATGTACGCCTTCTTGATGTAGGTCTTGAGGGCGGATTTAAGGGCTTTGTTCTGGGCTGTCTTGGTAGCGATGACCTTTACGCGCTTCTTAGCTGATTTAATATTCGGCATTGTCCCACCTCCTTAAAATTTCGATAAATAGCAATCCGAAATCGGCTTAACACGGCGCCGATGACGGGGATACACGTTTTCACGTACAATCAATAATACCATCAATAAGCTGAAAATGCAAGCGTTTTATGAAAATTCCGCGATAATTTTTCTGAATAGTATATCGCGTATGTACCGCCCACAAGATATTGTGAGTCATCTGCCTCTTCTGCTGCGAAAAAACCACACGAAGCACGCTATCAGCGCCAGCAGCGCGACGCCGCGGTATATCCAGCCATAGGTGCCTGTCTTCATATTGATGTCGCTCATGACGTCGATCAGCTCCCATACACTCAGGAAAACCATGAAGCCCCCGAGGATGAAGAGTATCGGCGTGCGTTCGCGGCGTATCGCGGTGTAGAAGAGATATACGGCTATCAGCAGCCATACCGCTGCATATACGTAGCCCATCATGACTTTTTGTCCCTCTTCTTCCTCTTGGACTTAGACCTTGTCATGAAGAGGATGAAGATGTAGTACAGGATGATGAGGATGGTGCCGATGCGGTTGACATACCCGGGTATCTGCGAGGTGGGGTAGATGTCGCAGATAAGGTATGAGAAGATGTGCCAAGCTCCCTGAAAGATGAGAAAGAACGCCATCGGGCGCAGCAGGGTTATCTTGCGAAAGTAGGGCGTCAGCATGATGATCGCCGCCGCAAAGCATACGATCGCCGTGATTATCGCCAGTATCATGGTATCAACTCCGTTTTCAAAATGTGTCATTGCGAAAGGCGCATCAGCCGAGGCTGAGATCCTCACGCCGGAGCCTTGCTTATCCCCGGAATGTCGATCCATATGCGCCCTGCGGCAATCTCGACCGATCAACACTGAATGTACGGCCGGGATATACAGCGAAATACATTATATATAGTATATATGCTTTATCGGGAAAAGTCAATGTACAGGAAATGAACGTTTCACCGCGGGCTGTGGGGTACGTTGTTCACCGCTGTCCGAATACTGCGGCAGGTTGTCCGGCAATTGATTCTCTAATTACATATATATAATACACCCGCGATGACGGTATATCGCCCCGAGCAAGACCTCCGAAATACAACATTTTCCTGTTTAACAAAAAATTCACAAATAAATTATTGACTTTTTCTGATTTTGGGGTATACTAGGTATTGTAGTTAGCACTCGGACATCGAGAGTGCTAACCGAAAAGAAAAAGCAAAGCGCTCCGATGACTTGCTGCAAAGGAGGCGACGGTATGGGGCTCGCTTTACGAAAAGAGAAGATTCTCTCTGCCGTCGTCGAGCGGTACATCGACACTGGCGAGCCGATCGGCTCCAAGGCGCTGATGACGGGCACCGACCTCAACGTGTCCTCCGCCACCATCCGCAACGAGCTCAAGGCGCTGGACGACGAGGGCTATCTGCAGCAGCCGCACACCTCGGCAGGCAGAGTCCCCACCAAGGCGGGCTACCGGTACTACATCGACAACCTGATGCAGACTCCGCCGCTGCCCGAAAGACTCCGCGAGAATATCGAGCGCGGTATCCGATCCGGTACGCAGGCGCCCGAGAGCATACTCGGCAGAGCCGTCACGGTGCTCGCTCAGCTAACGGGAGCTGCCGCAGCCGCGACCACGCCTTCATCCGACGACGCCCGCGTGCACAAGGTACGGTTCGTATCCACCGGGCGCCACACCTCGATGGCGGTGCTGGTCACCTCGAACGGTATGGTCAAGTCGAGGCTGTTCCGGTGCGAGTTCGTCGTCACGCCGCAGCTGCTCGCGATGTTCGACAAGGCGGTGAACGAAGCCTTCGCCGGCGTAAAGCTCAGGGATATCACAAAGGGCTTTCTGCAGTCGGCGGCGTCCGATATGGGCGAGCTTACGCTGTTCATCCCCGACGTCCTCGTGGCGATCTACGAGGCTGTGCAGAGCGCGCTGGAGATCAGCGTGACCGTAGCCGGTCAGACTAATCTGCTGTTCTCCGACGCATACGACTTTGACGGAGCCCGACGGACGATCCGCTTCCTCTCCGACACCAAGAGCATATCCGGGCTGCTGAACAACAGCCGCTCGCACAGGATATACCTCGGCGAAGAGAGCAGGATACCGGAGCTGACCGACAGCAGCGTGATTACCGCCCGCTATGAGATCGGCGGCGAGAACGCCGGTGCGGTCGCTGTGATAGCGCCGCTCAGGGTCAACTACCGCGTCATCTCGGGCGAGGTCATCTACGCCGCAGGCTGCGTATCGCGAGCAATAGGCGATCTGCTTTAGCAATTAATTGTCATTGCGAGGGCTTTAGCCCGTGGCAATCCCACAAAGAGGGGATGTACCTTTTTGTTACATCAACCGGTATTAATGACAGGGGGATTACCACGTCGGGCGAAAAAAGGTTATTTGTAGTGCCCTCCTCGTAATGACACTGTAAATCTTACGCAGAGTTAATAGGAAATTACTCTAAGGAGAGTGATATTATGAGCAAGAAAGAAAAGAAGAAACCCGAGCAGGTCGAAGAGACCGAGAAGGTCGAGGAGCCTGTTCAGGAAACAGAAGAAATCGAAGAAGAAACAGCAGAAGCGCCCCAAGAGCCTTCGGCAGAAGAAAAGCTGCAGGAGGAGCTGAAGGCTGAGAAGGATAAGTACATCCGCCTGTTCGCGGAGTACGATAACTACCGCAAGCGCACATCGGCGGAAAAACTCCAGATCTACGACGACGCTACCGCGAGAGCGGTGAAGGAGCTCCTGCCGCTTGCAGACAGCATGACCAACGCTCTGGCTCAGTTAGAGGGCAATGACGTCCCCGAAGAGTACAAAAAGGGCGTCGAGCTGATAGGACGAGAGCCTGCCGGCTAATTCGATCTCGGCTGTGTATCAAAAGGGCTACAAGATAGGCGACAAGATCATCCGCCACGCGATGGTGGTGGTGGCGAACGCTTGACGCGTTCTAAAAGAAAAAAGAATGATGAATAAAGAATAATGAATAAATTCGGGAAACGCTTTCGCGTTTTGGATTATTGGTTATTTGGTTCATCATAAATATAAATCGCCGCGAAGCGGCAACCTTTATTATTGTTTATTAATTATTCTTTATTATTTATTATCTAATTCCGGAGGTATTATTATGGCAAAAACAATCGGTATCGACTTAGGTACAACAAATTCATGCGTAGCAGTTATCGAGGGCGGCGAGCCCGTAGTCATCGCTAACGCCGAGGGCGCAAGAACAACCCCCTCTGTAGTAGCATTCTCAAAGAACGGCGAGCGTCTGGTAGGTCAGGTCGCAAAGCGCCAGGCTATCACCAACCCCGACCGCACCGTTTCGTCCATCAAGAGAGAGATGGGCTCCAACTACAAGGTCAACATCGACGGCAAGGGCTACACCCCGCAGGAGATCTCCGCTATGGTGCTCCAGAAGCTCAAGGCTGACGCCGAGGCTTATCTGGGCGAGACAGTAAACTCCGCCGTCATCACCGTACCCGCATACTTCACCGACGCTCAGCGTCAGGCTACCAAGGACGCCGGCAAGATCGCGGGTCTCGAAGTAAAGCGTATCATCAACGAGCCTACGGCGGCTGCGCTGTCCTACGGCATCGACAAGGAAAATGACCAGAAGGTCATGGTCTACGACCTCGGCGGCGGTACCTTCGACGTATCCATCATCGAGATCGGCGACGGCGTTCAGGAGGTTCTTGCTACTGCAGGTAACAACCGTCTGGGCGGCGACGACTTCGACCAGCGCATCATCGACTGGATGGTACAGTCCTTCAAGCAGGAGACCGGCGTAGACCTCAGCGCCGACAAGATGGCTATGCAGCGCCTCAAGGAGGCTGCCGAGAAGTCTAAGATCGAGCTCTCCGGCGTGACTACATCCAACATCAACCTGCCCTTCATCACAGCCGACGCAACCGGCCCCAAGCACCTCGACCTCACCCTCACACGCGCTAAGTTCAACGAGCTGACCGCTGATCTGGTCGAGAAGACCATGGGCCCCGTCAAGACCGCTCTGGCCGACTCCGGTCTGTCCATCGGCGAGATCGACAAGGTCCTGATGGTAGGCGGCTCCAGCCGTATCCCTGCCGTACAGGACGCCGTTAAGGCTCTTATCGGCAAGGAGCCCTTCAAGGGCATCAACCCCGACGAGTGCGTCGCTATCGGCGCTGCTATCCAGGCAGGCGTTCTCGGCGGCGAGGTAGACGGTCTGCTCCTGCTCGACGTTACTCCGCTCTCTCTCGGCGTAGAGACAATGGGCGGCGTCATGACCAAGATCATCGACCGCAACACCACCATCCCCACCAAGAAGAGCCAGATCTTCTCCACCGCTGCGGATAACCAGACTCAGGTCGAGATCAACATCCTGCAGGGTGAGCGTGAGTTCGCCCGCGACAACAAGCAGCTGGGTCTGTTCGCTCTGACAGGCATCGCTCCGGCTCCTCGCGGTATCCCGCAGATCGAGGTCACCTTCGACATCGACGCAAACGGCATCGTAAACGTATCCGCTAAGGATCTCGGCACCGGCGCTCAGCAGCAGATCACCATCTCCAACACCTCCAATATGTCCAAGGACGACATCGACAAGGCTGTCAAGGAGGCTGAGCAGTTCGCAGCCGAGGACAAGAAGCGCCGCGAAGAGGTCGACGCCAAGAACGAGGCTGAGCAGGTAGCTTATCAGGCGGAGAAGTTGATCTCCGACAACGGCGACAAGATCGCTCAGGCTGACAAGGACGCTCTGAACACCAAGATCGCAGCTGTCAAGGACGCTATCGCGAAGAACGACAGCGACCTGATCAAGGGCGCCAAGGACGACCTGATGAAGACTCTGCAGGACGTAGGCGGCAAGATCTATCAGCAGGCTGCGGCTCAGCAGCAGGCGGCAGGCGCTCAGCCCGGCCCCGACCCGACACAGGGCGCTGCTCCGAACAACGGCGGCGACGGCAACGTCTATGACGCCGACTACACCGACGTAGACTGATACTAATTTTCAATTAAAAAACAGCGTTTGCGAGGGGCGTTCTCCGCTCCTCGCTGTCGCGCATTATAAATCATTAGCAGATTCACGTAAATTTTCGATTGAGATTGCCACGGGCGCTGCCCTCGCAATGACAATCAGTAAGTGGTGAAGAAATGGCAGATAAAAGAGATTACTATGAGGTCTTAGGCGTGGGAAAAGGCGCCTCTGACGACGAGATAAAGAAGGCGTACCGACAGGCGGCTAAGAAGTACCACCCCGATCTGCACCCCGGCGACAAAGAGGCGGAGGAAAAGTTCAAGGAGGTCAACGAAGCCTACGAGGTCTTGTCCGACAGCGAAAAGAAGGCTCGCTATGACCAGTTCGGTCACGCAGGCGTAGATCCCAACTACGGCGGCGGCGGAGCAGGCTCGCCGTTCGGTCAGGATATCGACTTCGGCGACATCTTTTCCAGCTTCTTCGGCGGCTTCGGCGGCAGGCGTTCGGCTAATCCAAACGCTCCCCGACGCGGCACCGACATCGAGACCACCCTCTACATCAGCTTTGAAGAGGCTGCAAAAGGCTGCAAAAAGACCGTGCAGTATCAGGCGGTATCCACCTGTAAGGACTGTAACGGCACCGGCGCGCAGAAGGGCACCTCTCCCAAGCCCTGTACGGCTTGCGGCGGCAGAGGTCAGGTCACCATCAACCAGCGCACGCCCTTCGGCGTAGTGCAGACCTCCCGACCCTGCGACGCGTGCAAGGGCAGGGGCAAGATCATCGAGACTCCGTGCCGCACCTGTAACGGCAGAGGTCAGGTTCGCCGCAAGAAGACCGTAGAGGTCAACGTGCCCGCCGGCATCAACGACGAGCAGGTGCTCAACGTATCCGGTCACGGCAACTCCGGCACTAACGGCGGCCCCGCAGGCGATCTGCACGTGTTCATCGGCATCCGTCCGCACCCGATCTTCGAGCGCAGGGGCGACGACGTATGGTGCGATCTGCCCATCACCTTCACTCAGGCTGCTCTGGGCGCTACCGTCACCGTGCCGACCCTCGACGGCAAATCGACCTATGAGATCCACGAGGGCACCCAGCCGGGCGACGTTTTCAAGCTGCGCGGCAAGGGCATACAGCACCTCGGCGGCAAGGGTCGCGGCGACCAGTATGTCAGGGTCGTCATCGAGGTGCCGAAGAATCTCTCGTCCAAGCAGAAGCAGCTGATAAGGGAGTTCGAGGATTCCACCGGCGAAAAGAATTATCAGAAGCGCAAGGGCTTCATGGATAAATTAAAAGACTTATTCGGATAAACAGCATCACAGCCGAAGGAGAGTTTTCTCGTTCGGCTTTTTGCGCGTAACAAGATTTTATTGGAGAGTTTTATGGACTGGACTGAAATATCGGTAGAGGTACCGGCGGAAAAGATCGACGACGCTTCGGCTATCGCTAATATGACCGTGCCCTACGGCATCTACATCGAGGATTACTCGCAGCTCGAGCAGGAGGTGCTCGAGATCGCCCGCATCGACCTGATCGACGAGGAGCTCCTGAAGCAGGATCGCAGCAAGGCGAAGATACATATCTACATCGACCCCGAGGACAACATCGGCGAGGCTGTGTCTTTCCTGCGCGAGCGCCTTACCGCCTCGGGCATCGAGCACTCTATAGACAGCAGCAGCGTCAAAGAGGACGACTGGCTGAACAACTGGCGCAGGTTCTTCAAGCCCATGCCTGTGGGCGAGAAGCTGCTGATCAACCCCTCGTGGTTCACAGACACCGACCCTCAGGGCAGGGCTGTGCTCAACATCGACCCTGGTCTTGCGTTCGGCACCGGCAAGCACGAGACAACCCGCCTGTGCATGGAGGCTCTCGAGAGGTATATCAAGGGCGGTGAAAAGGTACTCGACGTCGGCTGCGGCAGCGGTATTTTAGGCATAGCCGCGGTGCTGCTCGGCGCAGAGAGCGCCTTCGGAGTCGATATCGACGAGCTCGCCGTGCAGACAGCCAACGAGAACGCCGGGGTCAACAAGGTAGCCGGCAGGTTTACCGCGGTTGCAGGCGACCTTGTTGATAAAGTAACGGGAAAATACGATATTGTGGTTGCAAATATCGTAGCAGATGCTATAATAGCATTGTCGGCTCAGATCGGGCAGTTCATGGAGCCCGACTCCGTGTACATCGTCAGCGGTATCATCGACACCCGCGCCGACGATGTGAAGGATGCGGTGAAGGACAGCTTCGAGATAGTCGAGGAGAACACCCTCGGCGGCTGGTACTGCTTCGTACTGCGTCCGCGTTCATAATATGAGGTTGAGATTATCACATCAGAACCATGTTCTTCCTCATTATGACGGTCAATATGCGCTCCGTGGCAATCTCAACCGATTAAAATGCATAATAACCGCGGCTTGTACCGGGGATGTTATAATAGTTTTTGTTTTGAATAACATATACATTTCGGAGGTAAACTATGAAAAACAGAAATAAGATCAATCTCGTATTCTCATCTTTTTTGGTCATAGGCTATGTGATCTGCGCCTACTTCTTCTCTACGCTGGCTAATCAGGTATCCGGCGTAGGCGGCTCGCTTATCCAGATCGCTCTGCTTATCGTATTCGGTCTGCTGCTGTTCTACGCTACCCGCGTGGGCGAGGGCAGACAGGTCAGGCGCTTCAGCCTCGCCGTACTGCTGCTGATCGATATCCCTGCGCTGCTGATCATCATCGCCGGTCTGGTCAACGGCTTCCCGTTCCACTCGGCTATCGCGTCGGCTCAGGGCGTGACGGCTCCCTCTATCATCATGACCCTCGCCTGCATCGCGCTGGGCTACGGCATCCCCTACACCTTTGTCTCCGGTTACGAGATAGCCGAGGATGAAGAGGAGGCAGAGGCAGTGGAAGAAGAAGCACAGGAAGATAAAAAAGAATTCGTCGAGGGCGGCATAGCCGAAGAGCTGAACGAGACCGCCGAGGACGAAGAGAAAGTCGAAGAATAAAGGAAGTATCACAATGAGCGAATGTACCCACGATTGTTCCTCCTGCGGACAGGCTTGCGCTTCGCGCACAGAGCCGCAGGATCTGCATGAAAAGCTGAATGACCTGAGCTCTGTTAAAAAGGTCATCGCCGTAGTATCGGGCAAGGGCGGCGTAGGTAAGAGCCTCGTCACCTCCGCCTTAGCGGTGGAGCTCAACCGCCGCGGCCACAAGACCGCCGTGCTCGACGCCGATATCACCGGCCCGTCTATACCCAAGGCGTTCGGCATCACAGGTCACGCAAAGGGCAGCGACTTCGGCATCCTGCCCGAGACCACCAAGACCGGCATAGATATCATGTCGATCAACCTGCTCTTAGAGCACACCACCGACCCCGTCGTATGGCGCGGCCCGGTCATCTCCGGCACCGTCAAGCAGTTCTGGACAGACGTTATCTGGAAGGACGTCGACTATATGTTTGTCGACATGCCCCCCGGCACCGGCGACGTACCGCTCACCGTCTTCCAGAGCCTCCCCCTCGACGGCATCATCGTGGTAGCCTCTCCGCAGGAGCTGGTCTCGATGATCGTCGGCAAGGCCGTGAAGATGGCTCAGCTGATGGATGTGCCGATCCTCGGCCTGGTCGAGAACATGAGCTACTTCAAGTGTCCCGACTGCGGCAAAGAGCACAAGATATTCGGCGACAGCCATATCGACGAGATCGCCGCCGAATACGGCACAAAGGTGCTCGCCAAGGTCCCGATGGACGAGTCGCTCGCGAAGTCGGTCGACACCGGCACGATCGAGCTCTTCGTAGGCGATTGGTTCGAGAACGCCGCGAACACCATCGAGGACGAATTGAAAATCGAAGAATAAGCAATATAAAAGACGACCTGAGAGCAGGTCGTCTTTTTTGCGTGAAGTCAAATTATTCCGTTGTGAAGCTCCTGATGAATTCAGTGATCACGCTGATGGCTTTTTCGGCGGCGACAGAGCGGAATTTCATGTAGTCCATGTATTCATTCTCGTTGAAGTCGTCCGAGATACAGCGCAGGATCGTGAACGGAACCGCGTTGCGGTAGCATACCTGACCCACAGCCGCGCCCTCCATCTCACAGGCAAGCGCGCCGAAATGGTCGGCGATCCGCTGACGACGTTCGTGAGCGACGATAAAGGCGTCGCCCGAGGCGATGCGGCCGCGAAATACCTGCGTATCATCCGGTAATTGACACGCTTTTTCGAGTCGGTCGGCAGTTGCTGTATCGGCGGGAAGATAGATCCTTACCTCGTCGTTGAATTGGATCTGGCCGAGGGGATCGCCCATCTCGGTGACGTCCATGTCGTGCTGGACGCAGTCGTCGGCGACGACGAGATCGCCGATGCGGATATCCTTACTCAGGGAACCCGCGATGCCCGAGTTGATGATCACGTCGGGACGGTAGAGGTCGATCATGATCTGAGCGCTCATGGCGGCGTTGACCTTGCCCATGCCGCACTCACAGCAGACGACCTGCTGTCCGAAGATTTCTCCCTGTGCATAGGTGATCTTGGCGACGGTCTGTTCCGTTTTATCAGCCATCAGTTGTTTGATGCCCTCGACCTCAACGTCGAGCGCGCAGATAAATCCGATCTTCATAATATACCTCCTGAAAATGATAATTGACAATTGACAGCGGACTGTGCCCGCGTTATTCCAAGTTTCCTGTCAGCAGCATGGCGGCGCTGACGGCGGCGATCGGAGCGGTCTGGGCTCGCAGGATGCGCTTGCCGAGCGTGGCGACCTTCACTCCGCTCCGGCTGAGCAGGTCGATCTCTTCCTGCTCGAAGCCTCCCTCGGCTCCGGTGATCATGGCGACCGACCTGCAACCGCCGGCGATGATCTCCCTCAAAGGCTCGCCTCCGCATTCGTAGAATACTATCGCTGTATCCGCGTCCGCGACGGCTTTGGGGATGTCCGGGAGCTCGATGCAGGGGTTCACCCTCGGGATTACTCCACGCCGTGACTGTGAGGCGGCGTTGTCGGCGATCTTCTGCCACCGCGCAAGCTTTTTGGTCATGCTCTTCTCATCGGGTCGGGATATGCACCGCGCCGAGAGGAACGGCGTGACCTCGTATACGCCGAGCTCGACCGCCTTCTGTATAACATCGTCGAGCTTGTCGCCCTTCATCAGCGCGACATACAGGCTGACCTTTACGTCGGGCTCCTGCTCGCAGACGGTGGAGCTGAGTATCCGCACCCTGACCTCGTCGCGGCTGATCTCGATTATCTCGCACTCATGCCGTCTGCCGTCGGGCGTGCAGAGGGTCAGCGCCTCGCCGACTCTCATGCGCAGCGAGCGCGATATATGCGCCGCGTCCTCGCCGGTAACGGAGTAGTATTCGGTTGTGATCAGATCGTTCGCAAAAAACCAAGCCATATCATCACCGCCAATTGTAAACAAATTCTAACAAATTCCCGCCGAGATTGCAATAGTATAAATCAGGGTTTATAATAATCATTAAAGATTATTGAGTGAATCGGTGGATAAAGGAGTCGTAAATCAGGCTTTATAGGGATAAATTCCTAACTCCTAATTTCTAACTCTATGGAGGCAACTTATGAAAACATCCGAATTTTTGGAGCTTTTAGCTCAAGAGAATATAAAAGAAAGTGATTTGCCATCTCTGCTGGTAGAGGCTCTCACCAAAGCCAAAAAGCGCATAGCCACAGCCGAGAGCTGCACCGGCGGCATGGTCTCGGCGGCGATAACGTCCGTGAGCGGAGCCTCGGCGGTGTTCGACTGCGGCGTGTGCTCATACGCGAACTTCATCAAGCACAAGATCGTCGGCGTGAGGGAAGAGACCCTGTCTACCTACGGGGCGGTGTCCGACAGGACTGCGTCTGAGATGGCGCGGGGCGTCCGTCTGCTCGCGGGAGCGGATATCGGTATCTCCACAACCGGTATCGCCGGGCCTTTGGGCGGCAGCAGATACAAACCCGTGGGGCTGGTGTACATCGGCGTGAGCACAGAGATGGGGCTGCACACCGAGAAAATGCTGCTCGGTGAGAACAACGCCGACCGCGAGAGGATAAGGGAGCTCGCTGTAGCTGCGGCGCTGTACTTTGCTCTCAAAGAGATCGAAAAGCTGTGAAACGGTCTTGCGTTGTCAAGGACAGCGTAGTATAATATAGGTAACCAAAATGTTCATACTAATCCTTAATAAAAACTTTTATCAAGGATCAGTATCAAAAGATAAGGAGGCAAACTATGGATAAGAACATTCAGGATATGCTGGGAGGCATTTTAGGCGCTCTGCCCACAAACAAACAGCAAGAGGTACAGAACTGTGAGAGCAAGGACGATTTCCTCGGCGTGCTCGGTTCGGTGAAGGGTCTGGATATCGGCAGCCTTCTCGGCGGCGCAGGCGACGGTAAGGGCGGCTCCGATCTGCTGGGCGGTATCCTCGGCAGCGTAACGGGCGGCAAGGGCGATTCCAACCCCCTCGGCGGCATCCTCGGCAGCGTTACCGGCGGCAAGGACGGCGGCAGCCTGATCGGTCAGCTCGGCGAGCTGCTCAAGGGCATCGACTGGGCTGATATACAGAAGTTCATCACGAGCTTCTTCAACAAGAAATAATCTTTGCAGATCATCGGGCGGCTCGGTTGAGCCGCTCTTTTGTCATACAAAAGATTTTGCTATTGAAAATAAAGCGGATCGGTGCTATACTGTTTGTTGCAAATTCACTTTTAGGAGAGGGCGCAAAATGTATTACTCTCTGATCGGCGTGCTCGCGCTGCTGATCATGTTCATAACAAATCACGATGTTCTGTTAAAAAGGCACCCCTCTTCCGAAACTCCCGTGCAAAAGAAATACCGCAGGTTCCTGCTCGCGGTCGTCGCATACTATGTCACAGACATAGCATGGGGCGTGCTGGACGGACTTCACCTGATGTTCTGGCTGTATGTAGATACCGAGCTGTACTTCATAGCGATGGCTCTGGGCGTTCTTTGCTGGACGCGGTATGTCATCGAGTATCTAGGGAACAAGAGCTTCTTCCGCAGATATCTGCATTATACGGGAAATATCATCTTTGTCGGCGTTTTCGTCATGATCGTCGTCAACCTGTTCTATCCGGTATTCTTTTGGTTTGACTCGTCCGGCGCATACCATACGGGCATCGCGCGCCATATCGCTCTTTTGTCGCAGATAATATTGATGCTGATGACCTCTGTTTACGCGCTGCGTGTTTCGGCGAGGACAAAGGACGACGAGAGAAGCAGATACCTCACCATCGGGCTCTCAGGACTTTTGATGTTCGTGCTCGTATCTGTGCAGATGTTCGAGCCGATGCTCCCGCTTTACGCGATCGGCTATATGCTCAGCTGTTGTATGCTGCACACCTTCGTTATCGAGAACGAAAGAAACGAGCACCGCAGGAATCTCGAGTCGGCTTTGGAGAGAGAAAAGCGGCAATTGGAAGAGCTTAACGCCGCGTGGAGGATGGCGTATACCGACGCTCTGACCGGAGTGAAGAGTATGCTCGCCTACTCCGATAAGACGAAGTAGCTGGACAAAGCCATCAGCGACGGTACCGCAGAAAGGTTAGCTGTCGCCGTCTTTGATCTCAACGACCTCAAGACGGTCAACGATACCTTCGGTCACGATACCGGCGACGAATATATCAAAGAGGCTTGCCGCCAGATATGCGGGCGCTTCGACAGCGACTCGGTATACAGGGTCGGCGGCGACGAGTTCGTCGTCATCATGCAGGGCGACGACTACGATAACAGAGAAAGGCTCCTCACAGAGTTCAACGATATAGCCGAAGAGAACCGCGCACATGCCAAGGTAGTGGTATCTGTGGGCTGCGCCGAGTATATCCCCGGCGAGGACAACAGCTACAAGAGGATCTTCGAGCGTGCCGACCACCGTATGTATATGAGAAAGAAAGAGCTGAAAAATCAGCCTGCACCGTAATATTATCCGATAATGACCCAACCTGTCCCCGAAAGGGGACATTTTCTTTGCTATTTTCTTTGCATTTTGCATAAAAGAGGTTGTTTTTTTGTAATCTCTATGTTAAAATATTTAAGAATAGGGTCGGTATCTGTGTTTATATCTGTGCAAGATTGACAATACCGATTAATAAATTCATGATAAGGAGTTGAAATTATGGCAAGAGTTTCCGGTGTGCTCATGCCCATTACCTCTCTACCCTCGCCGTACGGTATCGGCACCATAGGTAAAGAGGCCAGAAAATTTGCGGATTTTCTGAAAGCTGCGGGTCAGTCGATATGGCAGATCCTGCCCGTCGGCCCGACCAGCTACGGCGACAGCCCCTACCAGTCTTTCTCTACCTACGCGGGCAACCCGTATATGATCGACCTGGACACCCTCGTAGGTGAAGGTCTGCTCACCAAGCGCCAGATAAACAAATTCAGCTGGGGCGACAATGTTGAAGAGATAGACTACGGCACTATCTATCAAAATCGTTTCCAGGTACTCAGGCTGGCGTATGAAAAGTATAAGCAGGGCGACGACCAGAGGGCGTTCAATTCCTTCAAGAGAAAGAACGCTGGCTGGGTAAAGGACTACGCTCTGTACATGGCTGTCAAGCTCAGCAACGACAACAAAGCCTGGCCCGAGTGGGAGGATGAGGGCATCCGCCTGCGCGATCCCAAGGCGATCAACCACTATACACGCAAGCTCAAGAACGACATCGACTTCTGGAAGTGGCTGCAGTTCGAGTTCTACAAGCAGTGGGAGGATTTCCGCGGCTATGTGAACGGTCTGGGCATCAAGATCCTCGGCGATATGCCGATCTACGTCGCTATGGATTCCGCCGACACATGGGCGAACCCCGAGGTGTTCTGGCTGGATGAAGAGCGCAAGCCCGTCTGCGTGGCAGGCTGCCCGCCCGATTATTTCTCCGAGACCGGTCAGCTCTGGGGCAACCCGCTGTATAACTGGGATTATCTCAAGGTCAACGGCTACGGCTGGTGGATGGATCGTATCGCCGCCGCCGACATGCTGTTCGATATCACCCGTATAGACCACTTCCGCGCCTTTGACACCTACTACGCCATCCCCTACGGCGAAGAGACCGCGATGAACGGCGAGTGGAAGATCGGCCCCGGCATCGACTTCTTCAACGTCATGCGCGAGAAGCTGGGCGACATCAAGATCGTGGCGGAGGATCTCGGCGAGCTCTTCGACAGCGTCAAGGAACTGCTCAAGGATTCAGGCTATCCGGGCATGAAGGTTCTCGAGTTCGCATTCAGCGACGACGAGACCAACAGCTTCCTGCCCCACAACTACACCAACAACTGCGTCGTATATACCGGCACCCATGACAACGACACCGTTCTGGGCTGGTATTCTCAGATCGACGGCTGGGAGAAGAAGCACTGTGACACCTACCTCGGCATCCGCGAGGACGACGAGGTCAACTGGGTGTTTATAGAGACTGCCTATAAGAGTGTGGCGGACTATGCTATCATCCAGATGCAGGATATCCTGGGTCTGGGCAGCGAGGCGAGGATCAACGTACCCTCTACCCTCGGCGGCAACTGGGCATGGAGGATGCGCAAGGGCGCCATCACCAAGGATATAACAAAGAGGCTTTATGAACTTTCTAAAACATATTCACGACTGGAGGACTAACAACATGGCTATTACAATGGAAAAGCTGACCGAGTTATCGCGCAGCGCTTACTGTTCCAAACCGAAGCATCTTACCACCACCCAGCTGCATCTTGTACTGGGCAAGGCTATCATGGGCGAGATCGCCGAGAACTGGGCAAAGAGCAAGAAAAAGCACGCAGAGGGCAGGAGAGCATATTACTTCTCCGCCGAGTTCCTGATGGGCAGGATGTTATACAACAACCTGTACTGCTCCGGTATGCTCGACGAGGTAAAGGAGCTCTTAAAGAGCAAGGGCATCGACATCAACCAGTTTGAAGAGATCGAAGACGCCGCTTTAGGTAACGGCGGTCTGGGTCGTCTCGCCGCCTGCTTCCTTGACTCCGCAGCTACTCAGGAGGTCCCGCTGGACGGCTACGGTATCTTCTACCGTTACGGTCTGTTCAAGCAGCTCATCAAGGACGGCTATCAGGTAGAGGTCGCCGACGATTGGCTCAAGTATCCCGACCCGTGGTGCACCCGCCGCGAGGATCAGTCTCAGATCGTCAAGTTTGCCGACAGCACCGTTGTAGCCGTTCCCTACGATATGGCTATCATCGGCTACGGCACAAAGAACGTCAACACCCTGCGCCTGTGGCAGGCTGAGCCTGTAGAGGGCTTCGATTTCATCGCGTTCAACGAGGGCCGCTATGACGACGCCGTTAAGAATAAGAACAACTGCGAGAACATCTCCAAGGTTCTGTATCCGAACGACAACAGCTACGAGGGCAAGATCCTCCGCTTCAAGCAGCAGTACTTCTTCTCTTCCGCATCCCTGCAGGATATCATCAGAAGATATAAGAAGAAGTTCGGCACCGATTTCTCGCATTTTGCCGAGATGAACACCATCCAGCTCAACGATACCCATCCCGTTATCTCCATCCCCGAGCTCATCCGTCTGCTCGGCTTAGAGGGCGTAGGCTTTGACGAGGCGTTCGATATCGCGCAGAAGGTCTTCAACTACACCAACCACACCGTTATGTCCGAGGCTCTCGAGAAGTGGGATACCGGTCTGGTCAAGATGATCGTTCCCGAGGTCTACGGTCTTATCGAGCGCATCAACGAGCGCCAGTGGAACGATCTCAAGTATAAGGGCGTTGAAGAGCACAACATCAACGCTATGGGCATCATCCGCGACGACAAGATCCATATGGCTCGCCTCGCTATGTATGTCAGCAGCTATGTTAACGGCGTTGCGTGGATCCACACCGAGATCCTCAAGAACGACGTCCTCAAGGAGTGGTACTGGGTATATCCGGAGCGCTTCCAGAACAAGACCAACGGTATCACACAGCGCCGCTGGCTGGGTTTGTGCAACCCCGAGCTCGCCGCCTTCATCACCGACCGTATCGGTGCAGGCTGGCTCAAGGATATGAGCAAGATGGATAAGCTCGAGGCTCACATCAACCCCGATTCCGTCAAGGAATTCAACAAGATTAAGTATGCCAAGAAGAAGCAGCTCGCTGCCTACATCAAGAAGATGGACGGCGTAGAGGTCAACCCGAAGTTCATCTTCGATATCCAGGTCAAGCGTCTGCATGAGTATAAGCGCCAGCTGCTCAACGCCTTCTCTATCATGTGGATCTACTTCCGCATCAAGAGCGGTCAGCTGCCCGACTTCCAGCCCACCTGCTTCATCTTCGGCGCCAAGGCTGCTCCCGGCTACAAGAGAGCTAAGGCTATCATCAAGTACATCAACGAGATCGCAAACCTCGTAAACAACGATCCCGATACAAAGGATAAGCTGCAGGTAGTATTCGTCAGCAACTACAACGTTTCTTACGCAGAGAAGCTGGTAGTAGCCGCAGACGTCTCCGAGCAGACCTCCACAGCAGGTACAGAGGCATCCGGTACCGGTAACATGAAGTTCATGTTCAACGGCGCCGTTACTCTCGGCACCTACGACGGCGCTAACGTTGAGATAGCTCAGCAGGCAGGCGAAGAGAACGAGTACATCTTCGGCGGCAGAGTCGAGGATATCGAGCGCCTGAAGAAGGAAGGCTACGACGCACGCGCTCTGTACAACAGCAACCCGATGATCAAGCGCGTTGTAGATACCCTCATCGACGGTACCTTCAACGATAACGGCGCTCAGGGCGAGGGCAGCTTCGCAGAGCTCCACAACGCTCTCATCAACGGCACCAACTGGCATCATGCCGACCATTACTTCCTGCTCTTCGCATCGGCTTCGGTACCAAGTGCCTCAAGAACGTGGCTCACTGCGGTACCTTCAGCTCCGACCGCACCATCCTCCAGTATGCCGAGGAGATCTGGAAGGTAAAGTAAGCAGCGTGACGCTGCACCCGGCTCCGCCTTTTGCAAACGCAGATAATATCTGACGCAGCTTCAACGGCGGGTCAAACAAATAATCATTAAAAACGACCGCTTCGGCTATCCGGAGCGGTCATTTGTATTGATAACAAGTTTTATCAGAGAATCTCTTTTTCTTAGGAAACCGGTGCAAAGCGCCTGAGTTTTCTATATCATTATACAATAATCTTATCAGATAACATAGTTATCGGCGCTGTCGGTGTTGACGAGATCGGCTATGGAGATACCGTCGAAGTAGCGGTTGGTCATCTCGTAGTATTCGCGCCACATCCCGATGGTGCGGCACTCACCCACGCGGTCGCAGGGGGGAGCGTCCGGCGCAAGACAGGCTACCGGAGCCAAGTCGCCCTCGGTGAGGCGCAGCACCTCGCCTACGGGGTATTTCTCGGGGTCGCGGGTCAGCTTGTAGCCGCCGCCCTTGCCGTGAACGCCCTCGATCAGCTTCGCCTTGGTGAGGGTGGGGAGGATGCGCTCGAGATATTTCAGCGAGAGCTCCTGACGCTTCGCGACGTCCTTCATAGGTATGTAGCCGCCGTTGTTGTGCTCGGCAAGGTCTATCAGCACGCGCAGAGCGTAGCGTCCTCTTGTAGATATCATTATAACACCCCAAAATCTTACTAATGAATCCGCATATTAAAATCATGCGGTATTGCGTTAAATCAATTATACCACAAATCCGGTAGGTAAATCAAGAGGAAATTATCGAAAATCCTATGCGTTCGGTGACGGTCGCTTAAATCAAGGGCGGTTTTTCTTCTTTACACACCCGGAAAAATAATATATAATATCCCCAGATCAATTTTGTGAGGTATGTATGAAGGCTTTGATAGCGATGAGCGGCGGTGTGGATTCCTCTGTAGCGGCGCTGCTGATGAAGGATCATGAGCGTGTGGGCTGCACCATGCGCCTGTATGATAAGGCAGAGTCAAACGGCGACAAGACCTGCTGCTCCGCAGACGACGCGCAGGACGCACGCGCGGTGTGCAGCCGCCTCGGTATACCGTTCTATGTGTTCAACTTCACCGAGGATTTTGAAGAAAAGATAATAAACAAATTCGTCGATTGCTACAAACGAGGCTTGACCCCCAACCCCTGCATCGACTGCAACCGTTATATGAAGTTTGACAAGCTGCTGTCGAGAGCCACGGAGCTCGGCTGCGACCTCGTTGTGACGGGTCACTATGCCCGCGTCGAGGAGGATGGCGAAAAATATCTGCTGAAAAAGGCGCTCGATCCGTCGAAGGATCAGAGCTACGTCCTCTACAGCCTGACTCAGGAGCAGCTGCGCCGCATACGCTTCCCTCTGGGAGAGCTCAGCAAGGACGAGGTGCGCCGCATAGCTGCCGAGAACGGCTTCATCAACGCCGATAAGCCCGACAGTCAGGACATCTGCTTTGTCCCCGACGGCGACTAC
>ONPE01000092.1 GCA_900319615.1 uncultured Eubacteriales bacterium | reverse complement strand
TCGACGAGCGGTGTTTTCATTTCTATTTTTGCCATGATGTTCTCCTTATTTGATTTACTGTCATTCCGGGGAGGAATGTAAAGTCCGACGCTGGGATACCACAGATTTTAACTACCGTTAGTTGATAATGGAAATTCCATACGTCTCTTTGTGGGATTGCCGCGGGCTAAAGCCCTCGCAATGACGATTGATTATTTTGAAATAGTGTAGTTGAGCAGGCCGCCTGCTAAGATTATATCCTTCTGGCGCTGAGTCAGAGCACACTTTGTCTCGATGCTGACGTTCTTTGATTTGTTTGTGATGACGATAACGTCGCCCTTTTCGATCTGACCGCGGATATCCTCGATGAAGAGGTTGTCGCCGAGGTCGATCTTGTTATAGTCGTTCTCGTCGGCGAATTCGAGCGGGATGATACCGGCGTTGATGAGGTTTGCGCGGTGGATGCGCGCGAAGCTCTTGACCAGCACAGCCTTTACGCCGAGATACAGCGGAGCGAGTGCGGCGTGCTCACGCGACGAGCCCTGACCGTAGTTGGAGCCGCCGACGATGACAGAGGAGCCCAGCTCCTTTGCGCGCTTCGGGAAGTCCGTATCGCATACGGTGAAGCAGTATTCCGAGATAGCCGGGATATTGGAGCGCAGGGGCAGTATCTTCGCACCGGCAGGCATGATGTGGTCGGTTGTGATGTTGTCCTCGACCTTTAAGGAGCAGGTTGCAGAGATATCTTTATCGAGCGCGCTCGTCTTGGGGAACTCCTTGATGTTCGGACCGCGCAGGACCTCGATCTTGTCCATCTCGTCTACAGATGCAGGCTCGATGACCATGTTGTCGTTGATGAGGAAGTGCTCGGGCATATCGACCTTGTAGCCGTCGGCGAATTTCCTCGGGTCGGTCATAACGCCGGTGAGTGCCGATACAGCCGCGACCTCGGGGGATACCAGATAGATCTCAGCGTCCTTGGTTCCGCTCCTGCCGAGGAAGTTGCGGTTGAACGTGCGCAGGGAAACGCCCTTGCTGTTGGGCGACTGACCCATGCCGATGCAGGGGCCGCAAGCGCTCTCGAGTATCCTTGCGCCCGCGTCGATCAGGTCGGAGAGTGCGCCGTTCTTCGCGAGCATATTGAGCACCTGCTTCGAGCCGGGAGCGATGGCGAGAGATACGCCGTCGGCGACGGTCTTGCCCTTTAAGATATGCGCGACCTTCATCAGGTCGGTGTAGCTGGAGTTGGTGCAGGAGCCGATGCACACCTGATTTACGACCATGCCCTCGAGCTCCGATACAGCCTTGACAGCGTCGGGGGAGTGGGGGCATGCCGCGAGGGGCTCGAGCGTGCTCAGGTCGATGACGATATGCTCGTCATACTCTGCGTCGTCGTCAGCCTTGAGCTCGGTGTAAGCGTCTGCTCTGTCCTGAGCCTTGAGGAATTCGAGGGTGTTCTCGTCGGAGGGGAAGATGGATGTGGTTGCACCCAGCTCCGCGCCCATGTTGGTGATGGTAGCTCTCTGCGGGACGCTGAGCGTCTTTATTCCTTCTCCCGTATACTCGATTATTTTGCCTACGCCGCCCTTGACGGACATGATGCGCAGCACCTCGAGGATGATATCTTTTGCAGATACATTCTCCTGCAGCTCGCCCTTGAGCTCTACGTTTACGATCTTAGGCATGGTGATGTAATACTCGCCGCCGCCCATAGCTACCGCAACGTCAAGGCCGCCCGCTCCGATGGCGAGCATACCGATGCCGCCGCCGGTGGGGGTGTGGGAGTCGGAGCCGATCAGAGTCTTGCCCGGGATGCCGAAGCGCTCGAGATGTACCTGATGGCAGATGCCGTTGCCCGGACGCGAGAAGTACACGCCGTGCTTTTTGCACACGGTCTGGATAAAGCGGTGATCGTCGGCGTTCTCAAAGCCGGTCTGCAGGGTGTTGTGGTCGATGTAGGCTACCGAGCGCTCCGTGCGGACGCGGTCGATGCCCATAGCCTCAAACTCGAGATACGCCATAGTGCCCGTGGCGTCCTGAGTAAGGGTCTGGTCGATACGGATGCCGATATCCGTACCCTTTATCATCTCACCTGTCACAAGGTGAGCCTTGATGATTTTTTCTGCAAGTGTAAGTCCCATAGTTAACCTCCAAATAAAAGTAGTTTCATACCGATCCTTGATAAAGGTTTTTGTTAAGGAGCGGTATGCTGTATATGTGGTAAAGCGAATCGACGGTAGCGACCGTCAGCCCGCCGTTTTTTTGATATTACGGCTAATATCCAATTTATTATACTACTTTTTACATATAAAGTAAAGCACATAATATTCCGGTATGTGATTTCTTTTTCGGCTATTTTTGACATAGTATTTCTATGCCGTTAGTGCTATAATGCTAATGATAAAATAGAGTATTATGCGCATATTAAAAATCTCAGATAATTAATTGGAAAAATCAGGTGAGAATATGGCTAAAAGAGACGATTTAAGGAATATCGCTATCATCGCCCACGTCGACCACGGTAAGACCACTCTGGTAGACCAGCTCCTGCGCCAGTCAGGCATCTTCCGCTCGAACGAGGTCGTCAACGAGCGCGTCATGGACAGCAACGACCTCGAGCGTGAGCGCGGTATCACGATACTTTCGAAGAACACCTCCGTCATGTACGGAGATACCAAGATCAATATAGTCGACACCCCCGGACACGCCGATTTCGGCGGCGAGGTCGAGCGCATCCTCATGATGGTCGACGGCGTTCTGCTGCTTGTCGACGCCTTCGAGGGCTGTATGCCTCAGACACGCTTTGTCTTGAAGAAGGCTCTGGGTCTCGGCAAAAAGCCGCTGGTGGTCGTCAACAAGATCGACCGCGACGGAGCCCGTCCCGAGGAGGTCATCGACGAGGTGCTCGACCTGTTCATCGAGCTCGGAGCCGACGACGATCAGCTCGAGTTCCCGGTGGTCTACGCTTCGGCGCGCGAGGGCGTATCATCCCTCGACCCCTATGAGATGACCCCCGATATGAAGCCGCTGTTCGAAGCCATCATCCGCGAGATACCGGCTCCCGAGGGTGAGATCGACGCCCCCTTACAGCTCCTTGTATCCAATATCGAAGCCGACGAGTATGTCGGACGTATCGGTATCGGTCGCGTCGAGCGCGGCAGGGTCAAGAGCGGACAGGCAGCCGTGCTCTGTCATCAGGACGGCACCACCACCAACGTCAAGGTCTCGAGGCTCTACGAGTTCGAGGGCTTGAAGCGCGTCGAGTGCAGCGAAGCTGAGATGGGCGACCTCGTCTGCGTATCCGGTATCGCTGATATCAACATAGGCGAGACCATCTGCGTCCCCGATAACATCGATCCGCTGCCGTTCGTCAAGATCGACGAGCCGACCGTATCCATGAACTTCATCGTCAACAACTCTCCCTTTGCAGGCAGAGAGGGCAAATACGTCACATCGAGGAATATCCGCGACCGCCTCTTCAAGGAGGTCGAGACCAACGTCGCTCTCAGAGTAGAGGAGACCGACTCAGCCGATACCTTCAAGGTCAGCGGCAGAGGCGAGCTCCATCTGTCCATCCTCATCGAGACCATGCGCCGTGAGGGCTATGAGTTCCAGGTCAGCCGACCCACCGTCATCACCAAGATGATCGACGGCGTGCTGAACGAACCGATCGAGTACCTCATGATCGAGGTGCCCGAGAGCTACGTCGGCGCCGTTATGGAGAAGCTCGGCTCACGCAAGGCTGAGCTGATAAACATGGGCACACGCGACGGCGGCTCCACCCACATCGAGTTCCGTATCCCGTCGAGAGGTCTGATGGGCTATCGCCCCGAGTTCCTCACCGATACCAACGGCAACGGCATCATGAACCATGTTTTTGACTCCTACGAGCCCTACAAGGGCGATATCGTCACCCGTCATCAGGGTTCGCTGATCGCCTTCGAGACCGGCGAGACCGTCACCTACGGTCTGTACGCCGCTCAGGAGAGAGGCAGACTCTTCGTCGGCCCCGGCGTGGATGTTTACGAAGGCATGATAGTCGGCGCCTGCCCCAAGGCAGAGGACATCACCGTCAACGTCTGCAAGAAGAAGCACATCACCAACACCCGTGCGTCGGGCTCGGACGACGCTTTGAAGCTGACTCCTCCGTCGGTGCTCTCGCTCGAGCAGTGCCTCGAGTTCATCGCCGACGACGAGCTTGTCGAGGTAACTCCCGTCAATATCCGTATGCGCAAAGAGATACTCAGCAAGGAGCAGCGCATGAAGCATCAGTTCCGCAACAAATAATCAATCTATATTCTTAATCGGAGATACTATGAACTACATCGTTTTGGATCTGGAGTTCAACGGCACCTACTCTAAGCACCGTCATTGTTTTTTCAATGAGATAATCGAGTTCGGCGCCGTTAAGCTGGACGAACAACTGAATATCACCGAAAGATTCTCCGAGCTTGTATCTCCGCAGATATCAAAGAAGCTGAACACCCATGTAGCGGCTCTGACCCATATCGACATAGACGAGCTCAAGAAGAGCGGCAACACCTTCTCGCGCGTGATGTCAAAGTTCCGCAAGTTCATAGGCGACGGCGTGCTCATGACATGGAGCAACAGCGATATCCTCGTCCTGATGGAGAACTACCGCTATTTCTTCGGCAACGACAGGCTTTCCTTCATCAAGTACTACGTCAATCTGCAAAAGTACTGTGAGAGAGCCATAGGCTATACCGACAGCTCACATCAGCTTGGCTTGTCCGCCTGCGCCGAGATGCTTGGGCTCAGCTTTGAAGACGACAGCCTGCACCGCGCCTACAACGACGCAGAGCTCACCGCCGAATGTTTCAAAAAGCTGTATGATCCCGAGCTGATAAAGGTTTATCTGCATACCTGCGACGAGAGCTTTTATCAGCGCCTGACCTTCAAGAACTACAACATCTGCGATCTCAAAGACCCCGGCATAGATAAAAAGGAGATGTACTTTTGCTGTCCGGACTGCGGCCGAAGGGCGCTTCGCCGCTCCAAGTGGAGGCTCAAGAACAAGAGCTTCAGGGCGCATTTTCGCTGCCTGCGGTGTCACAAGGATTTTGAGGGGCGCATCACCTTCAAGAGGTGCTATGACGAGGTCAAGGTGACCAAAAAGATCGCTCCGCTGCCTGCTGCAGATAAAGCTAAGGATAAAAGACAACCTGCAAAAACTCAACAAAAAAACGGCGATCAGTAACGGTCGCCGATATTTTTACGAACAAATTAGAACAAATATTCGAAAAACTATTGAAATCCATTCCAAAATATGCTAAAATTAAATCATCGGAAGCGGTGATGATGCTTAGTTGACCGTAAGTTCAACTAACCGCCGAAGAGATCGAGCGAATACTTTTTGCAGGTGTTTTATCAGAAGGTTATCGAAAGGAAAAGTGATGGACTATTTTGAATGGGCGGAGGAGTATGCTGAGAATGCCCTCCGTGTACGACAGGTTATCGAGAAGAAGAAACGTCTTTTGAATGACCGCGGTTTATCAAGCGACGCCCGCAAGGCGCTGACCGAGTGTATCATATCCTACCGCGTTATCTACAGGGAGCTCCTGCACACCGCAGAGACCCTGAGAAAACGCGGCGAGGCGTACAGGTATGCGTCGTGAGCGAGTTTTCCTGAACGACGAGAACAGCGATCTTATCGCTTTCAGTCTGTATCAGGCAGGGGCGTCTAACCGACCCGAGCGCGAGAGGATGAAGAGGATCCTCAGCCGCGCTATACGCTGTGAGCTGACCGAACGACAGCGAAGCTGCCTTATCAAGCATTATCTGGAAGGTATGAAGATGAAGGACATAGCTAAAGAAATGGGCCTCTCAAAGTCCACCGTGTCAAGACACATTTCGGCAGCCGAGCTCAAACTGCGTAAGGTCGCCTCGTACTATCAGCGAAACAACTGAATATCGAAAA
>ONPE01000093.1 GCA_900319615.1 uncultured Eubacteriales bacterium | reverse complement strand
CTCACCACTATCGGCTTCGGAGACAGAAAACAGCGGCTGCAAAAGCAGCCGCTGTTATTGTTATATCGGGGTTATCAGACGGGCTCGCCGATCCCATAGACCTTTTCGGGATCGTTGGTCACGGTGAGCCCGGTTACCTCAGGATCGCCGAACTCTTTGTTGTCGAGAGATATATCGCGCGGATTAGCTCCGTTTTTACCGTACCAGCCGATGAACTTGTATTTATCCGTATTGGTATAGGTTTCTCTGACCGAGAAGGTCTCGTGGCTCTCGTCGAAGATAAAGAGCTCGATGGAGTTGTCGGATTCAACGACTCCCTCAGGCAGTTGTGAAAAGCTCAGCTGCGCATTGGGGCCCACGTTATCCGCCGGGTTTTCTTCTATCGTCCACCCGTTATCGGGATCGTAATAGCTCGCTTTCAGGCTGATCTTGGTTGTCGGAGGATCCTCGGTGTAGAAGGCTACGGTCTGACCCTCATCGCTGTGCACCATATCGCCGGTAACACTGAAAGTCGGATTTTGAGATGTCGCCTGTACATCTGCTCCGCCTGAGTTGAACACCGTCAAGGACTTGTTATCCTGTTCTATCGAGGTATTCTTGATCGTACCGGATACGGTGTAGCTTGCCAGACTGCCCTGCGGAAGCACCAGCTTTACGCCGTTGGCAGGGGCGCCTGACTCTGCCTTGTTCAAGGTGACGGTAAAGTTTCCGGTACTGTGGGGGCAGGCTGTAATCGCGGCTCTTTGTTGAAGCTGTTTCAAAATCTTGTGCGAATTTTACATTGACGTACATATTTTCGCCGTTGTTGTCGGGGATATACTTACGCTCAACGCTATCGTAGGGGCTGAGCTTGCTGCCGAACTGTAGCCATGTGTAGGTGGGCTGATTTCGCGGAGAATCAAAGCCGGTGTACTCGCTGAACTCCAGCGCGTCTTCCATCTCGCCGCCTGCGGGATCGATCTCGACAAAGTAATACTTGAGCACCCACTTGGCAAATAAAGTGAGCTCACCGTCGGGCATAGTAGCCTTGCTGAAATCGACCGCCTTTGTGAACGCTTTGTCGTAGTACCAGCCGCCGAAGGTGTAGTTCTCTCGCTCGGGCGGGGTCAGCTGGCTTTGTGTAAGGAAGCTGAGCGGCTGTTCATAGTAGATGCCCTTGATCTCCTTATCGTTCGGTTCATCGGGAGAGTTGTTTGCGGTGGTGAAGCTTGCAAGGGTAAGCGTGAACTTCTTGCGCGTATGATAAATATGGATCGTGCCGGACAGTGAAGCTGAACCGTCGGGACCTACCTTGTGCTCACGCGCTGCGCCTCGGGGACGCTTGTATCGTACAGGAAGGCGAACATCGCGTTGACGTACTCGGTGTTCCAGTCGGATTCTCCTGCCACGAAGGTGACCCAGCGCGCCTCTTTGAACACCGGATAGATATCCAGCGAGAAGAGGTCGTCGGCATCGCCCTGTCCGACCTGAGCGTTGATATCATCAGATGTCACGGTGATAGATTTGTGTACGATATCGCCGGTCGACAGGCGTGTCTGGTAGGTCTCATTCTTGAACATCCAGCCAAAGAAGACCTCGCTCTGGGGGTCGGGCGAATCTGCGATAACATCGCTGATGTCGATAGAACACTGTCCGCCGCCGCCCAGAACGATCAGCTTGCGCGCGATGATATGGCACGCAGAATCCTCATGATCATGGTCATCGGGATCCTCGATCTCCTCGGCGTGGAAGTTAAGGAAGCGGTAGTTGGTATACAGCGGAGCGACATAGACGTTCTCGTCCTGTGTGACCTCAACCGGCCGGGTATAATCTATCCCCACGGGTTCATCTGTCCATTTATAGACAAAGCGTGTGAGGTCGTCCTCGGAGATCAGATCGACGTCGGTGCCGGTAGCGGCTGCGGTAGCTGCCTTGGATTTTTCGAGATCGAGCTCCACGATATACCAGCCGTAGAAATGACCCCAATCAAAGTTAGGCGGGATAACTACAGGCTGCAGCTTCTCGTTGTTTTTGAGGATCTGGTAGCTGACCATCTCGTTAGCCTTGTTGGGGAACTCGTAAAGATCCGAAACGTAGTAGCCGGTCAGCGGATTATCTTCATCATCCGTGCATTCGTAATCGGCAAAGTTGTTGCTGAGGAAGCGGAAGGTCTTGCGCGGAGTCTGAACAGAATCGTCGGTCTCGTGGCTCTTGATGACATAAACCGAGAAGCTCTCAGCCGTGAAGGATGCCTCGTTATCCTGTGAGAGGGTCAGATCGATCAGCTCGGTCGTGCCGCTGTCAAGGATATGCTCAGCGCATGAACTGTACAGCCTGCGGCAGGGATGAGCCCCTGTACAGGCTTCACGGAAGATCATTGGTCTTCCGCCCTCATCAATGCGATCGTGCCGATGCGCTCGGGCGCGCTGAACTCGCTCTCGCGGCGCTGGATCCATGTCGCGTCGAGGATAGTTGCCTCGGCGTCGCCGTCGACGTCGGAATAACCCGGTTTAGCGAGCGACGTCTTGTAAAGATTCTCGTTCTTCTTCCAGTTGTTTTCAAACCATCCGTCAAATTCGTCCTCCGACTCGATCTCGCCGAGGAATATCAGTATCAAAGACTTTGACAGATATCGCCGATAACAGGGAGGAAAACTCTTGACGACAGAGAATAAACGTATTAATATGAATATAGGTATTAACGCAGGCTTTGGGGCGTTTGATATGAATGAATACGAACAGCATCCCGCCGACTTTAAAATAGATGAATTTGTCCGCCGCTGCGATAACTGCATCAGGCTCGGGGCGGCAATCACCGGCTATGTTGTTCCGAAGAAGTAAGGAGTTTTGATGATGCTTAACATCCAAAAAACTGTCCGCGACGACGCGGTCGTGCTCGAGCTCGAAGGGCGCTTGGACACCGTTTCGGCTCCGGCTTTGCAGGCTGCGGTAGAAGAGTCTGTCGGCGACGCCGCAGGCTTCATATTCGACTTCAAGAAACTGGATTATATCTCCTCAGCCGGACTGAGGATACTGCTGACGACTCAGCAAAAAATGGAAGAGACCGGCCGCCCCGACGTCACCGTATGCGGCGCTAACCCCGCGACGCTCGAGGTCTTCAAGGTCACCGGCTTTGATAACGTTTTGAACATCAGATAACGGAGGTCGGCTTATGGCGAAAAAAAGCGTCCGTGAAATGACGAAGCTGGAGCGCGCGCGGCATTCTCTGTCGAGCCGAATATTCCGCGTCGTGCTTTTGGGCTCCGTTTTGCTCGGGATAGTCTGTCTGCTGATCGGTCTGAGCCTGTACACCGTGGCGGTCGCAAGGCAGGATATCTCAACCGCGTTCAACCTCTCGCGCAACGCCTCCGCTATTCTGGATAAGGCGGCGGATACCGAGTCGTTGTCCCGCGAGGTAATGAATCGTTACCGCTCCCTCTCTGATACCGAAAGAGCCGACCCCGTGTCGGCCGAGTATATGGCGCGTTTTGAGGATCTTACAAAGAACGACGACTACAAGATGATACACGCGGTGCTCTCGGATTTCATAGAGTCGAGCGACGTCTATGATATCTACCTCGCTATGTATGACAAAGGCTCCGACGCGCTGGTCTATATCGTCGACCCCGATCCCAACTATCCCTACGAGCCCGGAGCATGGGAGAGCGTAGACCGCAAGGGTATGGAGAAGTTCCTCAACTGGGACGGCACGGGTATGCTCTATGATATAGGCAACACCGAAAACTACGGATGGATATGCACCGCCGGCGTGCCCATGAGATCCAAAACAGGCGAGATCACCGCGTATGTCCTCGCCGACGTCACTCTGCAAAACGTTATCTCCAACGTCCGGCTGTTTGTCCTGCAGTACACCGTGGGTCTCGGGGTAGTCATCGCCCTGTTCAGCGTCCTGCTGCTGTTGCTTATGAAGAATACGGTCGTAAAGCCGATCAACGCCATCACCGAGGCTTCGCGCAACTATGCCGCGGATAAGAAGGCAGGCGTGCAGAAGACCGAGCATTTCGCAAATCTCGATATACATACCGGCGACGAGATAGAGAACCTCGCCCTCACCGTAAAGGACATGGAGAGCGATCTGCAGGACTACGAGAAAAATCTGACGACCATCACAGCCGAGAAGCAGCGCATCAGCACCGAGCTCTCGCTCGCCAGCAAGATACAGGCGGATATGCTGCCCAACATCTTCCCGGCGTTCCCCGACAGAGACGAGTTCGATATCTATGCCACTAATATCCCCGCCAAAGAGGTGGGCGGCGACTTCTACGATTTCTTCTTTATAGATCACGATCATCTCGCGATAGTGATCGCCGACGTATCCGGCAAGGGTATCCCGGCGGCTATGTTCATGGTGATGGCTAAGGGCGTTATCGCGACCCAGTGCATGGGTTGTTACAGCCCGGCGCAGATACTATCTGAGGTCAACAGGCTGATCTGCGCCAAAAACAGCGAGAAGATGTTCGTCACGGTATGGCTTGGCATCCTCGACGTCCGCAACGGTCAGCTGATCGCCTCGAACGCCGGACACGAGTATCCGATTCTCAAAAGACCCGGCTCGGATTTCAGTGTCATCAGGGACAAGCACGGCTTTGTGATCGGCGGCTTCGAGAGGATGAAGTACACCGACTACACGATCATGATGCAGCCCGGCAGCAAGCTCTTCATCTATACCGACGGCGTTGCCGAGGCTACTAACGCCGACAAAGAGCTGTACGGTATCGAGCGCACCGTCGCTTCGCTGAATAAGGCGAAGAACAAATCTCCGCGTACCGTACTGCAGACGGTCGACGCTGACATCCGGGAATTTGTCGGCGGCGCCGAGCAGTTTGACGATCTGACTATGATGTGCGTCGAGTTTAACGGCAAGCCGTCCGTCAAGGAGATCACCGTGCCGGCGCGCGTAGACAGCATCACGCAGATCACCGCCTTTATCGAAGCAGAGATGGACGCCTTCGGCTGTACCGGCAGCGACCGCACGCAGATAGATATCGCGGTCGACGAGCTTTTCGCCAACATCGCGCTTTACGCCTACCCCGACAAGGAGGGCGAAGCCACCGTAAGATTGACGACCGACAGGCGAAGTGCCGATGTCACCTTGACCTTCATCGACAGCGGTATCCCGTTCGATCCTCTTGCAAAAAAAGACCCCGACGTCACCCTGCCCGCAAAGGACAGGAAGATCGGAGGTCTCGGGATCTACATAGTCAAAAATTCGATGGATGATGTAAGCTACGAGTACAAAGACGGTCACAACATCCTGACGATCAGGAAAACCGTAGACAGGTAAATGATGAAAAGCTGAGGCGGCTGTAACATACGGTCGACTATACAAAAGATCAACAGGCAGAAGAGAGCGATCCTTCTGCCTGTTTCTGTTTTATTTGGATCAATCAAATATGAGTAAAGCATCAGCGCCCCTCGGGAGAAGGGCGCTGAGTTTATTGTATCAGAACAGGTTGATGTGTCCTCTGATATCTACCTCGTCATCCCCGGGAACAGGGGGTGAATCGACAAGTATATCGTAGTCGGTGAACTCGATGATCTCGAGCTCGGAGCGCTTATATGTTTCTTTCATGAGATACCTCCTTTAGTTACCATCAGAAGCGCTTGTCAGCCGCCTCGTAGAAGCGGTAGAGCGCTGTCATAACGTTCTTGAGATCAGCAGAAGCGTCGGCGTCGCTCAGTACGTCCTTAGCGTAGTTGAGCGGAGATACATTGCCGATCTCTACATCGCCTACGGCGACCTTATGCGTAGCCGCAAGATCGGGAGCCGCGATATTGGTTACCTCGATGTAAACATATCTCGAGCCGTCCCCATAGTTGTTGACCTCGACGGTATTGCCGTCGATCTTGAAGTTTGCAGCGTCGAACTTGGTTGCGTCGGTCTTCTCGAAGTAGAAGCGCAGTGTGGTCTTGCTGCGGAGCAGCAGGCTGCAGCCGTAGTACTTCACGCCGTAAGCACTCAGAGCGTCCGCGGTGTCGGCGCTGTTGGGCAGCGAGCTGCCGAGAGATTCGATCTCAGCGTCGGTCAGCTCAGCGAGGTCATAGCCTGTAACGCCCGCGTTCGCGAGGTTGTTGGTGTTGTGGTCAAACTGCTCCTGAGCCATCGCGCCGTAGTTGAGCATAGCGCCTACAACGTCCTTATCCTTCTGATCAAAGTCGCCGTTTAAGATGACGTCGGCGTACTGTCTTACGGTGTAGTGGTCGGTGCAGGTCTCGACGTTGTCGATATACAGGGTCGCCGTGATATCGTCCTTCATCTCGGCGGCGCTGACATAGCAGGTAGCCTTGTAGAGCTGTCTGCCCTCTACCTCTGTGGTATCGGTGCCGACGGTCACGGAGTAGTTCTTGCCGTTGCAGACAAAGTCTACTCTTACCTTACCGGCAGCTACGTCGTCGGCGTTGAGGTAGTCGATATAGAAGTTCACGCCGATATCGCCGGCAAGAGTCAGGCTGTGCTTTGTATAGTAGCTTGTCTTCGGGATAGTCTCTTCCTTGGTGTCGGTAAAGGTCTTATCGTTGTATACCGCTGTAGCGGTGTATGTGCGCACGCCCTCGGCATCAGGAGTAGCCTCTGTGGTGATCGAGGAGGTAACGGTCGCGTCGACTGTTACCGCCGGAGCGTCACATTGGGTACAGGTCAGATCGGCGTTCGGGCACTCATAACCGTTCCAGTTGAAATGAGCGGAGTAGGTATGCTCGTGAGGCCCAGGATAAAGGGCCTTATCGGCGATTTTATTCTTGCTGACGGTACCCGGCAGGTAAATCTCGCCGTCGTCGTCAATGAACGGCTTGAGAAGGGTGACGTCACGGGAATAGCTTTCGGCATAGATACTGTCGCCATTATTTGACCAGCTCAGCGTGATATCGGTAAGACCGACTATAGCAGCGTTGCTGTATTCCCATTCCTGAACCGCTGTCAGATCGCCGCCGGTGATATTGACATGATAAGATCTCACGCCGGTATACTTACCGTAAAGGGTAATGTCGCCGCCGGTGATATTAACGGCTGAGTCTGTGCTGCCGGTAGCGACGATACCGGAATCGCCCTGCAGCATAACGGTACCGCCGGAAATATTGACGTTGCCGCCGGCTGAAAGAGCGTTGTGCTCGAAATTATTCTGTGTTAAGACGGTCAGGTCGCCGCCGGAGATGTTGGCGTCGTTATGAGCGGTCACGGATTCGGCAATGTTAAGCTCGCCGCCTACCAGAGTAAAGTCGTCCGCCGTGATAGATATCGCGTTCAGCTTGCCCTGATAATCACCGCTCTGGCGGTAGAAGGTGATCGTACCCGCGGTTTCAGGTCCCTGATCGTCGTTCAATCTAATACCGTCGTTTATGCTAAGCACGGAGCCGTCGGTCAGGATGATCTTGACGTCGTCCTGGATCATGAGATCATGGTTGATGATCACGTTGCCGTCTACGCTATACCAGCCATCGGTGAGAACGGTGAAGTCGGATGTGATAGGTGTAGCGTCGTAGGCTTTCTTGTCTGTGCCGTCCTCGGCAAGATACATAGTATAGGGGAGCGACTCAAGAGAGTAGGTGGTTATACCGTTCTCTGTGTCCTCGTTGACTCTATACGCCTCTGGAGCGGTGATACCCAGTATATGGCGGTTGAGCCTTACGCGGAAGCTGGTTATACCGTCTGCGATCAGCTTTTCATCCCACTCGAATTCTGCGTTCTTGAGCAGGAGGAACGGGATGTTGCCGTATGCGGCAGACGCCTCTACAGCAGATTTGATGTCGCCGAACCAGAAGTCCTGATTCTCACCGCGACTAAAGTAGGCTACAGCGGTCTTTTCGAGGATCCAGCTGTTCTGTCTGATCTCATTCTGAGCCTCTGCATCGGAGAAGAACTTGCCGCAGCGGCTGCAGCTCCAGTAGGCTGAGTTGCCGTCGTCGGAGAGGGTCGGCTCATGCGCCGGATACTCGGTCAGATTGTGACCCAAAGCATTTACTACACCCCATGTGATGGAATTATTAACTACGGTATTGTTGAGCTGAGCACTGAAGTTTGATTTTTTATATCCGCCCTTTGTACAGGTGGCGTCAACGATCTCTGTGTATGAGCTGTCGTGCTGTGCCTTTGCTTTTACGGTTTGGGTCTCGTCGCAGTAAACACAGGTAAATTCTACATCAACATCCCAGTAGGTTCCGTGATCAACCGGGTTCATGTCGTTCCACAAGCCTATCCATCCATGTTTATGGGTGAGCGTGTAGGTGGTCACGCCGTCGTCATCG
>ONPE01000057.1 GCA_900319615.1 uncultured Eubacteriales bacterium | reverse complement strand
GCGAAATGCGACCGCGAGCTGATCAAAAAGGGCTGTGAGCTTCTGGGCATGGAGGTCAGAGACGTCGCCGGGATCTGCATCGACGGTATGCGTCCCCACGCTGAGGAGATTGGCTTGCAGGGGACGGGAAACTGATCTGCTGATATCGCCACGGCTCGACACGCGTGTCAACTACCCCGCAACGACCTTTTAACGATCACACTCAAAACAGTTGTAAAACTTTTTGTTTTGTGGTATTATAAAAGAGCTATTAATTTATGGAGGTTTTTATATGAAAAAAATTATTAGCTTGATTTTGTCGGTTTTGTTGATCTTCGGATGCTGTACGGCTGCGTTCAGCGCTGAAGAACAGGCTGAGGAAGCGTCGTTCAAATACGTTGCTCTCGGCGACAGTGTTTCCGCCGGCTTCGGCCTGAGCGGAACTTCACAGATGATGGATCCCACTATGATCCTCACACAGGAGCTCATCGACAATCCTATCGAGGGGGCTTATCCCGCTGTTTTCGGAAGATATCTTGCCCAGATGGCAGAAGGTAAGAATATTTCCGCTAAAACTACCAATCTTTCCCTCTGCGGCTATACCTCAGAGGATATCGCGGCGCTCCTTACGACCCCCGGCTATGTCAGCCAGGTAATGAATGACAGCTTAAAGTATTATATAACTGATGACTCACCTTCACCTCTGATAAACTATCACGATATCATGATGCCTTATCTTGAGGAAGCCGATATGATAAGCATTATGATCGGCGCTAATGATATAATGCTCAACGGTATGATGGAGCTGGCGTCCAGCGATAACATCATCATAGTCGCTTTCGCCACAACTCTTTCGATGTTGATGGCAGGCATGAGCCCTGAGCAAGCGATCGCTTTCGGAAGTGCAGTGATAAGATTCTATGACGGCGAGATCACTGTCGCTATGATCAGCGACGCGATAAATACCCTGACCGGTTTTTATAACAAGATCGCCGCTTATGTCGACTCTGTTTCTGTTCATGTCAGAGAGATCATCGACGAGATCCGCGATATCAACAGCGACGTTGAGATCGTCGTGCTCAACTACTTCAACCCTTACGGCAATTCGCTCGAATATAACGGACAGAGATACGACTTCGCCAGCGTTTCCGGACGCCTTATATTCCAGCTCATCGTTAACGCTATGATGGGCAATCCCAAAGACCTCAAAACCATACTTTCCGATGAGCTCTCATATCCGCTTCAGTATATGACGCTCGGCAAGTTCAGCGATCAGGCGATCAAGCTGCTCAATGTAAGTCTGCAGGAGATCGCCGCCGAGAAGGACTGCGCCTTCGTTGACGTGTACGATATCAGCAACGATCAGAGCCTTGATCCTCATCCGTCGGCTGAACAGCACGTTGAGATCGCCGACAGGATGATAGCTGTACTCGGCGATCATATAGCGGATGTGTTTGAAGAAATGTCCCCGTCCGATCTGCCCCTGCTCGGCGACGCCGACTGCGACGGCAGCGTTTCGATAATCGACGCTACCGTGATCCAGCGTTACATGGCTGAGGTCGAGGCAGAAGTATTTGACGAGGCAAGAGCCGACGCCGACCTTGATGGTTCCGTCACCGTGCTCGACGCTACTTCCATCCAGCGCTGGCTCAACGATATGTACGAGGATTCCGGGATCGGTAAACCGATAGCTTAAAAGAAGATTTTCCCGTACAGGAATCGCGCTTTGCGCACATAACGAAAAACGGCTGATGCAATCATGTGACTGCATCGGCCGTTGTTTTATACTGTATACAAATTTTATGATCGACGGTTCCCTGTAAGTGATTGAAAAACAGGCTTCGGGTTATCCCCTATCTCCGCCCTGTTTTCATGGGCATTTCTTCTTAGACTCGCACTTATAGGATGAGAGCTTTATTATACATAATACTGCGACTCCTGTTGCTGTCAACATGAACATGATCGGAATGATCAAGTTATCCCCTGTTTGGAGGAGGTCTTTGAGCGGTTGCCTGTCGGTTTCACCGCATGATCGGGTGTGCTCTCAATAAGATTTTCGGCGGTCGGTTCGGTGGGCGCTTGTGTGGCATGTGCAACAGTTTCCGGTTCGGCAGCAGGCACCGTGTCGGTCGTCACGCCTTACGTTTGAATATGCGGTCGCCGAGCCTGAACAGCAGCGGATACACGCCGATGGTAACGAAAATGACCACACAGTAGCGTGCAGCGCGAACCGCGAAGGACGCCATAGAAGCAGCGTCGAGGAACTCCTTGCTGAACGGGAGCTTGAACAGTGTGTTCAGCCCGAAATAGACGCCTACGCCCAGGATCACTCGCAGGATACAGCGCAGGACGTTGCGTGTATTCTCAAACTTGATGAATCTATCCTCAAATTCCACTGCCAAGATGAAGCCGACAAGAATACCAAAAGCGGTGAAGTAGTCGGCGCTGTTGCAATAGAACCATCCCGGCAGAGCGATCAGCACCAGCAGACCGTAGAAGAGCCAGCGGTTTTTTATAGCTCGCTGCAGCGCGGGGACGAGGAATATGACGATAACACCAAGTGCCCAGCCGCAGATAACGTCCGTAGGATAATGTACGCCGACACAAAAGCGCGAGATACCTACCAGCAGAGGAACGATGATGCCGATGATAGTCAGTATCCTGTTCTTTTTATAACGCCCGAGAGAAGTATACATGGTCACGGCGTTGGTGGAATGACCGCTGGGGAAAGAGTACCCCTGCGCCGAGATATCATAGATATCGGCGCCCTTCTCCACAGGCTTGAGGCATTTGATCCCCGGGTGATCGAAGTACGGTCTGCGCCTGATAAAGATGTTCTTGATCATGGGGTTGAGTGTGATACCCACCAGAACGTTCAGGCCGACATATTTGCCGTATTCTTTCTCCCAGCACCAGTACAGAAAGCCCAGTACGGCGACGCACACCAGCTGCTCGCCCATCTCGCTGATCACAGATGCGATCGCGGTGCCGACAGGACCGAGCCACGACTGGATCCACTGCATCAGCGTAACTTCCCATTCAAAATAAAACGTATTACCCATCATTTTCTCTCCTTTTTTATTTTATTCAGACAGATAAACTGCGTTTTTTATATTGATTTCGGCTTTTCTTTGTCGATATAAGCCGCTACCACATGGCGGATCGGCGGAGAAATCTCAGAGAGATTGATCTCATCGCAGGATAAGAACCTCAGTTCTTCCATCTCGCCGTCGAGTGATTTTGGCTCGCCGTGCCATTTTCTGCAAATATAGATGATCTCAAAATTGGAGACCTCGTCGCCGTTTGGATAGATATAATGCGCCTCGGGTCCCGAATTGACATAGAAGAATTCGAGCTCCTCGGCGGTCACTCCCATCTCCTCAAACAGCTCTCGTTTTGCACAGTCCTCGACGCGCTCGTCTATCTCGACGGCACCGCCGGAATAACCCCACATTTTGTTATCAGAACGTTTGCCCAGGAGCAATCTGCCTTGATCGTCGATACAAATGACGCTCGCCGCGCATTGTATGAGCGTTCTGTGTCCGACGAGCTTCCTCATCTCGGCAATATATCCTGTCATTTTTATCACCCTACGATTTATCTTTTTATTAGTATATCATTTCGGCTTGATTCTGTCCAGCGGTTTAAACAGATCGGACACTTGACAGCCGAAAAAAACGCATCGACGATCACTTTTACGGCTGCCGATGTGCTTTTGAAAACTTTTACATTTTTAACTTTTCATTCACCGATCCCTGTGTTATAATGAAAAAAACTCTGAAAGGGGGCGACGTCATGATCAAGATCATCGGAGGAAAGACATGGACGGCGGTGTGCGTCGTGCTGACGATCCTCATGATCACGAGCGCCTTGTGGATCGGCTTGCGCTATTATATCAGCATGGATATCTACGAGACGCCGTCGATGTTTTTGGAGGGAGAATACTCCGTGGACGGCGGCGAATGGAAGCCGATCGAGATAGACCGCCCCATCACCGACCGCTTTCACAATATCGAATTCAAAGGCAAAATGTCACATAAGCTCTCGATGTTATTCGGCAGCCTGACGATCTCTTCCAAAAACGTATGGTATACGCTGAAAACAGCCGACGGCAACGTGATAAGCAGCTATAACTTTGACGATGCCAAGAGCTCCTATGAACACGCCCTCACCGACAGACCGCCGGCGCTTGATATGCCGGATACGCCCGGTTACTATGTTAACTCGCTCTATTTCGACTATCTCAACAATAACGCTGATATAAACGATGACTCGGAGCTGATCTTCGAGGTCGAGTATCCCTATGACAACGCGCCTGCCGATTATAACGAATGCATCGACATCACGGCGTATTACAGCGACGGAGTATATCTGCGCTTCTTCTATGACGCGCTGCCGCCCGTACTGCTGTTCCTTTTGGTATGCTTCTTCGGCTTGTTCTTTTTCCCGGTGGCGAGCCTTATCCTCGGAAAGATAGATTACAGGTACCTCGCCTTCGGCTTCCTCACCTTTTTCTGGGGACTGTATATGATAATGCAGCAGATCAGCGGCTACCTGAACCTGTGGATCACCGACCCGACCGTCTGTATGATGCTCGACAAGGTCACGGGGTACTGCTTTGTCGCCGCGGTGCTGTTCTATTTCAAGTCAAATATGCTGGGCAGAATGACCCGCACCGTCGCCAACATCACCTCGACCGTCTATCTCAGCATTGCGATAGCCGTGTTTGTTTTGCAGCTATGCAAAATCAGCGATCTGAACGCTTCTTCTTTGACGATGAATATCGCCGCGGCGGCAGGTATCACGGTCATGATCGTGCTGCTCTGCTTTGAAAAGAGAGACGACAACAGCGCGCTCTTCTTCCTGCTGTCATGGGTACCGCTGCTGCTGACGATCACGATCGACATCCTCGATCAGTTCGTTCATCTGCCTGGCTCACACTACTTCAACTACGGTCTGGCGATCACCATGATCGTTCAGATCGTGCGGCTGATCTTCGATCTGAGGAAAAGCTTTGAAGAAGCCATCCGCTATCAGCAGATGCAAAAGGAGCTGTATGAGGCGAAGGTCGGCGTGATGGTCAGCCAGATACAGCCGCACTTTATCTACAACGCTCTGACGTCCATCGCCATGATGTGCCAGATCGACCCGGACACGGCGCAGGAGGCGACGATCACCTTTGCCGACTATCTGCGCGGAAACATGGACTCGCTGAATCGGACAAGGCCGGTTCCGTTCACGACTGAGCTTGAGCATCTGAAGAAATATCTGTATATTGAAAAAATGCGTTTCGCCGATCTGCTGAACATCGAATATGATATCAAAACCGTAGATTTTCAGCTGCCGCTGCTTAGCATCCAGCCCCTGGTCGAGAATGCCGTCAAGCACGGCGTCGGGATGAAGGAGGACGGCGGCACCGTTACCATAGCGACAAAAGAGACCGATACCGCCTACGAGGTCATCATAAAGGACGACGGCGTCGGCTTTGACCCCGACGCGCCGAGACCCGAGGACGGAAAGTCGCACGTGGGTATGGAAAACACCAAAAAACGCCTGCGCGATATGTGCGGAGCATATGTCGAGATAACAAGCGCTATCGGCGAAGGTACAACGGCAAGGGTGATCTTGCCAAAGGAGGGACAGCCAAATGAGAATAATGTGCGTTGACGACGAGCCGCTGGCTCTGCAAATGCTGGAATTATCCGTCAAAAAAGCCAAGCCCGACGCGGAGGTATCCGCCTTTCGCAAGCCGCGCGAGCTGCTGGAGGCTGCTGAGAAGAACGGCTGCGACATCGCCTTCCTCGATATCCATATGCGCGGCATGAACGGCGTGGAGCTCGCAAAGGAGCTGAAGGCGGTCAACCCGAAAATGAACATCATCTTTGTGACCGGCTTTTCGGATTACACCGGCGACGCCATGAGCCTGCACGCCTCGGGCTATATCATGAAGCCCGTCACCAAGGATAAGATCGAGCATGAGCTCGCCGACCTGCGCTTTCCTATCACGCCGAAAAGCAACGCGCTCCTGCGTGTACAGTGCTTCGGCAACTTTGACGTTTTCACGCCCGACGGCGCTCACGTTCGATTCGAACGCAGCAAGGCGAAGGAGGTCTTCGCGTATCTCGTCCATAAGCAGGGCAGCTCCTGCACCACGAGGGAGATCTTCGCCGCGATCTTTGAGGACGAGCCATATGAAAAGAAGCTGCAAAACCTGCTGCAGACCTATATCTACTCGATGATCAAGAGCCTTAAAGCTGTAGGCGCAGAGGAGGCGGTGGTGCGCAGCTATAACGCCCTCGCGGTCAATCCCGAGGTGCTCGACTGCGACTACTACCGCTTCAAGGAGCTTGACGCAGGCGCGGTAAACGCGTATCAGAACGAGTATATGAGCCAGTATTATTGGGCTGATTTTTTGTATGACGATTACGCCGATTAAGGCTGACTCGGTTCAACTGAAAAACCTTTTTGAAAGCAGGGGGTTCCGTTACGGAGCTCCATGTTATCTATTTAGGCTGATCGGTATAATCAATAATGGATCAGTACAAAAGTTGTTGCTTTTTATAATATTGACGCGACTCTAACTTGTCGCGGCGAAGCCTCGGATAGAGAAAGATATATGTTTTCTGATATAGTCAGCGTATATCCGATTCGGTTTGTCGGTTGAAGTTTTTACGCTTTTATGATATACTTCTTTTAGAAATATTAACGGAGGTTAGTAAAATGAAAGCAATTCTTAATCGTTCTCTCGCCTTAGCTCTTGCTGTAGTTTTGGCGGCTTGCACCGTATTCGCCCTGAGCGGCTGCAGCAAGGCTCCTGACAGCACACAGGCTGCAAGCGAAGCTGCAACGCAGGCTGAGGTCGCAGAGACAACTGCGGCTACCGCAGACGAGGCTGTACAGTTCACGAGCGATCCGAAGTACACCTATGAGCTTGATTCGATCCATCAGGTCAAAGGTCGTCAGGGCATCTGCGTCGAAGGCGATTACTACTGGGTAAGCGGCTCGACAACTCTGACAAAGTACGACAAAGACTGGAACGTCGTGGCTGAGAACACCGAACCCTTCAAGGGCTATGATCTCGAGGTCAACCATATCGGCGATATCGACGTCTATCAGAACGAGCTTTACCTCGGCGTTGAGATGTTCCTCGACGGCGTAGGCAGCAATATTCAGGTTGCCGTATACGACGGCGATACCCTCGAGCTGAAGAGAGTGTTCCCCTTCAAGTCCGATACAGGTCAGCTGGAATGCTCCGGTATTGCGGTAGATCCCGACAGCGGCACAGTATATATGTCCTCATGGATAGACGGCGAATCGAGCTATTATCTCTATATGTACGACCTCGCGACCGGCGACTATAAGGGCAAGTTGAAGATGAGCCCCGAGCCGAAGTGGATACAGGGCGTAGCCTACTGTGACGGCGCTTTATACGTAACCTGTGACGACGGCGACGCCGACAAGGACGAGCCCGACAATATGTATCGCCTTGAGATCAACGGCGACAACGCAACCGTCGTTCGTGAACACGCTTTCACAGAGGTCACAAAGCAGGGCGAGATCGAAGGTCTGAGCTTCGACAGGAAGAACAACCGGTTCCTCCTCGTCTACAACCGCGGCGCAAGGATCATCAAGGGTATGCCCTCCGGCTTCTATGACGGTTATACCGAGGAGATCCACGAGGCATTAGTATTCAACTATAAATAAGAATATCCGATCATAGCTAAATCGGGGCTGTCGCATAACACGCGGCAGCCCTGTTTTTGTTATCCCGAGAGGATTCTTTCTGTTTTATTTGTCTGAGCTTGTAATGTTTATCTGATTGTAACACAGCCAAACGGAAAAGTGGGCATCGTATGGATCTTCACAAGTAACCTATACGCAAAAAAGCCGCGCCCTGTTGAGCGCGGCTTGAATTGTTAAGCTGTATTTATCCCGATCAGCTCATGATCCCTGCGGCATACTTGTAGGATATGATGCGTGTGCAGATGTTCTTCAGCTGTTCTTCGGTGATCTCACCGCTCTTGACGGCGGCAAGGATATCGGCGTGAGCGGCGGCGTAGTTGCGGACAAGGATGACGTCGTTACCGGCGAGGACTGCCTGTACAACGGGCTTTTTGCCGTCGGCATAGGCGCTGTAATCTGCATCATCAAGA
>ONPE01000074.1 GCA_900319615.1 uncultured Eubacteriales bacterium | reverse complement strand
TCGTTTGCAAAATCCTCGCCCTTGATGATGATGACCTTATATTCGGGGTGAGTTTTCTTGATCTCGTTGCCTATAGCGCAGAGCAGATGGGTCTTGCCTAAACCGGAATTGCCGTACAGGAAAAGAGGGTTGTAGGCGGAAGCCGGATTCTGCGCTACCGCCATAGAAGCGGCGTGAGCGAATTTGTTTGATGAGCCGACGATGAAGGTGTCGAACGTGAACTCATAACCGGCGTCGGCAGAGGTCTCGTCTCCGAGCAGCCTCTCCTTTTGTCTCTCGGATTCCTCCGGGATCAGAAAGACGGTGTCGAAGCTCGTACCGAGCACGGCTTCATATGCTTCTTCGAATTTAGGCAGATATCCGCGGATCAAGGTCTGACGGTGAAATTCGTTAGGCACCATCAGGGTGATGACGCCGTTCTCAAAATCTATACCTACGGGCTCGATGCGCGATATCCAGGTCTTGTATGCTACGTCTGCTATCTTCTTCTCTTCACAGAGATATTTGCAGATTATACCCCAGCCTTCTTTAAAATTATCCATGTGTTTCCCCTTTATAAAAAATGCATAAAAATATTAAAGCTTATCTGTTAGATTAAACTAATTGCATACTTGTCCGCAATTATAGTTATTATAGCAAATCATCAACATAAAAGCAATATAAATTGTGGAAAAAATTGAATATATATAAGTATTATATATCAATATAAATAGGTGTTTTTAACGACGAAATTTTTATTATTGTGTTTGAAATAATCTTGCATACTATATCTTGTGGTAGAGCGAAAAAACACGATTAGAATATTAAAAAACATTATAAATATCGAAAAAATAATATTGACTAATAAGAAAAACTAAGTTATAATGCTATTTTGTAAGGTTATGTACCCGAAAGGAGGAGTATCAATGCTCAGAACATATCAGCCTAAGAAGATCCATCGTAAAAAGGAGCACGGCTTCAGAAAGAGAATGTCTACCAGCAACGGCCGTAAGGTTCTCGCCAGAAGAAGAGCTAAAGGTAGAAAGCAGTTATCCTACTAAAATCTAAGGCCACTGTGGTTAGTGGTCTTTCTTTTCATTTACGGATTTTTTTGATTTATCGAAAATGCCCGTGCAGGGCTGTATAAAAAACTGCTTTTATATCGTTTATGATCCGTATCCCGGCGCATATCTCAGGTATTCGCCGCGGCAGCTTTAGGGCTGCTCAGCATCATCACCGGTGGTTAAATGAAGATTACTACTATTACCAGCAACAGGGATTATCAGAGGATATACCGCAGAGGTAAATCCGCCGTGTCTCCCTCACTCGTCACCTATGCGATAAAAACAAAAAACAATAACCTTAGGATAGGTATAACCACCTCAAAAAAGGTCGGCAAGGCAGTCAACCGCAACCGCAGCCGCAGAGTTATAAGAGCGGCGTTCTACAACATCAAAGCGGATATGAACGCGCCGTATGACGTTATCTTCGTTGCGCGTACCCGCACGGCTTATATGAAAAGCTATGATATCGAGAAAGCCATGCGGGAGCACCTCAAAACGCTCGGAGTGATCAGAGAATCATGAAGAAGCTGTTTCTAACATTGATCCGTTTTTATCAGACTGCCATATCTCCGTACACTAAACCCAAGTGCAAGTATTTTCCCACCTGCTCCCAGTACACCTATGAGGCGATAGAGCGCTTCGGCGCTTTTAAGGGAGGCTTTATGGGCTTGTGGAGGATACTCAGATGCAACCCTTGGTCTAAGGGCGGCTACGACCCCGTCCCCGAAAAGAGGCATAAGCTGTAAGGCTGTGCAAAGCTGACAGAAAGGCTTTTTGTATGTTTGCTATTTTTAATTTCGTAGGTAGCATATTCGGCTACGTCTTATGGGCGATATTCTGGGTGTTCCAGAACTTCGGTGTCGCCATCATCGTTTTTACCCTGATATTCAGGGTGATACTTTTCCCCTCTTCCGTAAAGCAGCAGAAGAGTATGGCTGCAAACGCAACGCTGCAGGCAAAGCAACGTGAGATAAAGGAAAAGTACGGCAACAATAAAGCAAAGTATAACGAAGAGATCCAAAAGCTCTACGATAAGGAGGGCGTATCTCCCTTATCCGGCTGTACGACCTCGCTGTTCCCCATGTTCATCATGCTGGGCATCTACTACTCGGTAGTACGTCCCCTGTCAAACGTTCTCCATCTCAGCGCTGCCGCCATGAATCAGATCAACATGATCCCCGGCGTTTACATGACTCAGAACAACATCTACTCTGAGATGAACGTACTCAAGATCTTCACCAACCCCGATAACCTGAACATACTTATCAATCAGGGTATTCCCGAGGCGGAGATATCCAAGATCGGTAATCTTGCAAACGGCTTCAACTTTTTGGGGCTCGATCTTCTCACCATCCCCCAGACAGAGGGATTCAAATCGGCTATCATCATCATCCCCATACTTTGCCTTATCACATCTTTAGGATCGCAGATCCTCACCATGAGGATACAGGGCAGCGCATTACAGCAGAATCAGCAGGGCTGCATGAAATATATGCTTTATCTGCTGCCGCTCATCACGGTATATATCTCGTATATCGTACCCGGCGCCGTCGGTTTCTACTGGATCTGGTCGACCATCTTCGGTTTCTTCCAGACGCTGTTGATCAACAAATTCTACTCTGCCGCACAATTGACGGCAAAGAGCGAGGCACAGCATGTAGCTATGCTGGAGCTTAAGGAAGCAAAGGTACAGTACGACTATCAGCCTGTTACCGTTTCCGGTCAAAAACAAAAGAACAACAAGAAAAAGAAATAATCTATCATCCATATTCAGGAGAGTGTCAAAATGTTAAGAGAAGCTATAGGTATAGGCGCCACCGTAGACGAAGCCAAAGAGGCTGCTTGTAAAGAGCTCGGCGTAGAGACCTATGACGATAATATCGAATTTGAAGTGATCGAGATGCAGGCTAAGAAGGTCCTCGGTCTGTTCGGCGGTCGCCCCGCAAAGGTAAAGGTCACATTCAAGCTCAGCGCCGCTCAGGCTGCCGAGGATTATATCAAAAACATCATCAAAAACATGGAGCTCAATGATATCACCGTGTCGACCACAGAGGCGGATAACGTCATCACTATCGACATCGAGGGTGAGGACGTAGGCTTCATCATCGGCAGAAGAGGCGAGACCCTCGACGCTCTGCAGTATCTCGCTTGTCTTGCCGCAAACCGCATCGACAGCTCTTACAAGAGAGTCGTCATCAACACCGGCGACTATCGCGAGAAGCGCGAGAAGACCCTCGAGTCCCTCGGCCGCAGGCTGGCTATCAAGGCAGCCAAGACCGGCAGAAAGAGCTCTCTCGAGCCCATGAATCCTTATGAGCGCCGCATCATCCACACCGCTGTCCAGAAGGTCAACGGAGCTACCTCGTGGAGCGAGGGCGAGAACATGAACCGTCATGTTGTCATCGGTCCCGACGGCAAGAATAAGGAATTCAACAACCGCAGCAGAGGCGGCAGAGGCAGAGGCGGCAGAGGAGGATATAACAGAAGATCCTCCGGCTCCAAGCAGCAGTCTTCAGCGCCCAATCCCGACCGCAAGCCCATCAACGAGGGCGGTCAGGTCGGTCTGTACGGCAGGATCGATAAATAATATCAGTCTTCGACGGGCGGTCTCTTCCGCCCGTTATTTTTTTAAACATTCTTTAAAATTGTCATTGCGAGGATAATTATAAATGAGTCATTGCGAAGGGCTTTAGCCCTGTGGCAATCTCCACCGATTATTCTGATGTCTTTGTTAAGCCGATAAATCAAAGGTTGAGATTCCCACGTCGGAGCTTTGCTCCTCCTCGGAATGACGATCTATATGTCATGTCGCAATCCCAATCCATTTACCAAATGTCATTGCGAGGCTCCGTTTGGAGCCGTGGCAATCTCCACCGATTTTTTTGATATCTTTGTTAAGCCGATAAATCAAAGGTTGAGATTCCCACGTCGGAGCTTTGCTCCTCCTCGGAATGACAATTAATATGCCATGTTGCAATCTCAACATAAAAAAAAGAGTTGATTTTATGGAAACAACAATAGCCGCGATATCTACCGCTCAGGCGAGCGCCGGTATATCTGTTATCCGCATTTCGGGCGACGAAGCGATAACGATCGCCGACAGGGTTTTCCGCGGAAATAACAATAAAAAGCTGTGTGAAATGAAGGGCTACACCTGCGCCTTAGGAGGAGCGTATGCCGACGGCGAAAAGCTGGACGAGTGTATCGCCACCGTGTTCAGGGAGCCTCACAGCTATACCGGCGAGAATGTCGTGGAGTTCTCCTGTCACGGCGGAGTCTATGTTACCGCGCGCGTTCTCAGAGCAATATACGACGCCGGCGCTCAGCCTGCGCAGGCAGGTGAATTCACCAAACGCGCCTTTCTCAACGGCAAGCTTGATCTGATCGAAGCCGAGGCTGTGATGGACATCATTTCGTCGCGCTCCAAAGCAGGAGTCAGAGCCGCGTTGAATATCAAGGACGGCGCTCTTTCGAAAAAGATCAATAATTCAAAAGATATATTGCTGAATAAAGCCGCGCACCTCAACGCGTGGGCGGATTATCCAGAGGAGGATATCCCTGAGGTAGAGAGCGATGAGCTCCTCTCTGCCCTCTCGGAGGTCAGGTCGGATCTGTCGAGATTGATCGACAGCTATGACGACGGCAGGATCCTCAGGGACGGTATCGACACAGTTATCGCAGGCAAGCCGAATGTCGGTAAAAGCACGCTGATGAATCTGCTCGCGGGCTACGATAAGAGCATCGTGACCTCAGTTGCCGGCACGACCAGAGATATCGTTGAAGAGAGCGTATCTCTCGGCGACATCGTGCTGAATCTCAGCGACACTGCAGGTATCCGCGAGACCGGCGACGAGATCGAGCAGATCGGCGTGGATAAGGCTAAGAAACGCCTCAACAGCGCTTCTCTGCTGCTGTGTGTGTTCGACGCGTCAAGTGAGCTTACAGATGAGGATCTGGAGATCATAGATATGGTCGGAGATATCCCTTCGATAGCCGTGATAAATAAATGCGACTTGACGAAGCAGCCCGACGACAGTAAGATAAAAGAGGCGTTTGGCGAGGTCATATATATGTCTGCAAAAAACGGCGACGGTGCAGATAAGCTGATCGAGACTGTAAAACGGATCTGTGCTGTCGGGAACATCAATTCCGCAGACGCGCTGATCTATAACGAGCGCCAGCGATCTCTTACTAAAAAAACTATGGATAGTGTAGATGAAGCTATCGAGGCACTACATATAGGCATGACCTTCGACGCGGTCACCGTCAGCATCGAAGAAGCGGTAGCCTATCTGTGTGAGCTGACCGGCGAGAGGGTCACCGACGAGGTAGTGGATAAGGTGTTCCATACCTTCTGCGTCGGTAAATAAACTATGTTTCACGTGAAACAGAAATCGGTGATACTATGTCAACATATTTCGCAGGTGAATATGATGTAGCCGTTATCGGCGCCGGTCATGCCGGTATCGAGGCGGCTTTGGCGGCGGCAAGGCTCGGATGCAAAACCGCCGTCTTTACGATAAATATGGACGCGGTCGGCAACTGCCCGTGCAATCCGTCTATCGGCGGCACGGCGAAGGGTCATCTGGTGCGTGAGATCGACGCCCTCGGCGGCGAGATGGGTCGCGCGGCGGACGCCTGTACCCTGCAAAGCCGTATGCTCAACCGCGGAAAGGGCCCGGCGGTACATTCTCTGCGTGCTCAGATAGACCGCCGCAAATATTCGGCGTACATGAAGCACTGCCTTGAATTGCAAAACGATCTCGACCTCCGACAGGCTGAGATAACCGATATCGCTCAGGATGGAGAAAGCTGGCTGCTCACTACCCGTATGCTCGGTGTTTTCCGCGCAAAGGCGGTCGTGATAGCAACCGGCACATATCTCGGCGGTCGAATCTATGTCGGCGAGGTCAGCTACGAGAGCGGCCCCGACGGTATTTTCCCTGCCGCTTTTCTCGGTGAGAGTCTCAGAAAACTCGGGATCAAGACCCGACGATTCAAGACAGGTACCCCGGCGCGCGTAAAAAGGTCATCCATCGACTTTACCGACTTGGAGGTGCAGGACGGTGACAAACCTACAGTGCCCTTCTCATATGACACTCTGACACCGCCCGAAAACAAGGTCGTCTGCCATGTCAGCTGGACGAACGAGGACACCAAGCAGATCATCCTCGATAACATCCACCGCAGTCCGCTTTACGGCGGCAAGATCGAGGGTGTGGGACCGAGATACTGCCCGAGCCTCGAGGATAAGATCGTCCGCTTCGCCGACAAAAAGCGGCATCAGCTCTTCATCGAGCCGTGCGGCGAGGATACGGAGGAGATGTACCTGCAGGGTATGTCCTCTTCCCTGCCCGAGGAGGTTCAGATAGCCTTTTATCACACCATCAAGGGTCTGGAGCACGCGATGATAATGCGCCCGGCTTACGCCATCGAATACGACTGTATCGACCCGACGGATATGCTCGCGACGCTGGAGTTCAAGAACTTCCCCGGTCTATACGGCGCGGGTCAGTTCAACGGCTCCTCCGGATACGAAGAGGCCGCCGCTCAAGGTCTTATCGCAGGAATAAACGCCGCGCATAAGGTGATCGGCAGGG
>ONPE01000245.1 GCA_900319615.1 uncultured Eubacteriales bacterium | reverse complement strand
CTTTTTGTGTATTTTTAAGGAGTTGATATTTTGTCAGACAAAGAAACATGGAAGCAAACGGGTCTTGGCTTGGGTCACGCCTTCCGTGACCTCGGCAAAACCATTATCAACAGCGGCAAAAAGGGCGTCGATCATGCTGTCGATTGGGCTAACGGCGACACTCCTCCCGAGGTCCAGCCCGCGCCTCAGCCCGCGCCTCAGCCGGCGCCTGCCTTCGATCCTTCGAAGCTTGTGGCGGACGAGATCAAAAAGTTAGCCGCTCTGCGAGATCAGGGCATCCTCACCGACGAGGAATTTACCGAGCAAAAGCGCAGGCTTCTCGGATTCTGATGAACGATTTTGAAAGGAATGAACAACATGAAAATGAAAATGAAAAAGATAATCGCGATATTAATCGCCGTGCTGCTGGTGCTGAGCGTTGCGCCCATCACCGCCTTTGCCGAGAAGGGACCGGCAGTGCAATCCTTTGCTTTTATCAGCATTTACAGCAATACCTCGGAAGATGACTACTACACTGTGTTCGGCGACGGCAAAGCCTACAATGACGCCATCGAGGGCGCGACCTATGACCTCGCGACCAACACCCTCACCCTCAAGGACTTCAATCATCCCGAGCTCTCCATGAGCACCAATATGATGGGCGATGACTTCACCGTCGTTATCGACGGCGAGTGCGCTCTTGATATGATGTACATCTGGGGCTGGGGCTACGGCGGAAGCCTCAATATCCAGGGCACCGGCACTCTCACCGTCAACGAGAGCAAGAGCCGCGTCTGCTCGATAATGATGAACGCCGAGGGAAGCAACGCAAACCTGAATTTCGGCAAGGACGTCAAGCTCAACCTCTACGGCAAGGAGCAGGTCGCAAAGATCAATTTTTCGACCTACAGCGACCTCGCGACCGGTATCAATTTTGAGAACGGTCAGAAGATACCCGTAGTTTCCGGAGTACAGACCGATTTGGAGCCTAAATACATCGAGTATATCAACGTTGAGGATCTTAACAGCCTGTGGTGGACGACTTACGGGCTCAACGTAGCCTGCGCGACCGAGACCGACCCCAACGTGATCTACGCAGCGAATTATGAAGAAGAAAATGATTCATATTATGTCAAAAGAATAATCAAGCTCGAGGATTACGACGCTTATATCGAGGATGGCGACTTCGGAAATTACGGCACTCTCACGCTTACCTCCGAAGAGTTTGCCAAGTCCGAATACTCGCTCGTGACCGAGAACCTTCCCGTTCAGCAGCTCTACACCACCGAATGGGCGGAGGAGCACAATCGCGGTCTCGAGGCTGACAAGCTTGTAAGGGAATCCGACCCCGATTCGGTCTATGTCTGCAACTACAGCTGGACCATCGACAGAGAGCATCCGGACAGGTATTATATCGATCGTCTTGTGTGGGACGAGGACATCGAATTCTATGTACCCGACCCGGAATTCGATTACATAAGCTATGATCCCGACGAATTCGCCGCTTCCGATTTCAGCTATGTTCTGGACGATGATCTGCAGCGTGAGACCGTTCGCTATCTCGACGACTACACCGGTATCGACGAATACGGCTATACCGCTCCCCTTGTTAAAAAGGACGGCGATCCCGACGGCATATATATCGCCGTGGAGTATTCCATTGAAGGCGAAATGCAGTATTGGGTGACCGAGCTTGTTTACAACGAGAAGAGAGGCTACTACTTTGAGGGCGAGACAGGCGTATTGCTCAAGCCCGAGGAGCTCGAGGCTAACGGCTACAGCATCGTCTATGCCGAGCAGCCCACCGAGTGCAGGGTAGAGTATACCCAGAGAGTCACCCTCAGCCGAATGAACCTCTATGAGGACGCTCAGGGCCATATCTATGCCGCTCAGAAGAGCTGGACAAACACGGTCTACGATTTCTCCGAGGACAACAAAGCAGAGGTGCTCGGCAATGAATACTACTTCCTCACCGAGAACAAAGACGTGGACTTTGATTCGCTCACCCAGATCCTCGAAAATGTGGAGTACGAGGGCTATTACGGCTACGCGATCGACACCGACGAGCTGCACTACAATGTGGAGTACGAGGGCTATTACGGCTACGCGATCGACACCGACGAGCTGCACTACAACGAGGGCGCCGTTCCCGAGCCCGAATTTCTGCGCGGCGACGTTAACGGCGACGGCAAGATAGACGTTACCGACGCTACGCTGGTGCAGCTTTACGCGGCTGAAATGCTGGAACTCAGCGACGAGCAGCTGAAAGCAGCCGACGCAAACAGCGACGGAAAAGTAGACGTCACCGACGCTACCTATATCCAACTCTACGCCGCAGAGTTGATCGACAATCTGTAAGCTTCACATTAAAAAGGCTATACACCGTATGTGCAGGTGTATAGCCTTTTGGCTTAATCAGTTATAAGTGACGTTGAGGTTTTCGTCAACTGTAAAGTTGATGGTGGTCGGCGTCTGGGTGTTGTCGTCAGTGTTGTGCCATACGGTGATGGAGCCGCTGCCGGGCGTCTTGCCGACCAGTGAGAAGTCATAGCCGTTGTTCCGGAAGGTGTAGTCGCAGCCGACGTCT
>ONPE01000158.1 GCA_900319615.1 uncultured Eubacteriales bacterium | reverse complement strand
AGACCTTCACGCCGTTCGCCCTCGCCTTGAGCACCTCTTCATAGCCCTTCGCGGTGCTCAGATGCACCACGATGCACGGTGCGTCGGCGGCCTTTGCGATGCTGAGGAAGCGGTTGACCGCCTCAGCCTCGGTATAGTCGGGACGGGTAAGCGGATGGAACTTGGGAGCAAGCTCGCCGCGAGCCTGTGCGTCCTCACGGAGCTTGCCGATGATTGCGGAGTTCTCACAGTGGCAGCCTACGATACCGCCGTACTTCTTGAGCTCGATCATCAGCTCTAATATCTCACGGTCGTTCAGCTCCATCGCGTCGTAGATCATATAGACCTTGAAGGAGGTCACGCCCTGCTCGAACATACCGCGAAGCTCGCGTCTGACGTCCTCGCGCCAGTCGGATATAGCCATATGGAAGGCGTAGTCGCAGGTAGAATTCGCGAACGCCTTAACGTGCCAGTTGTTCAGCGCGTCGCCGAGGGTCTCGCCCTTGTTCTGGGTCGCAAAATCAACTATCGTGGTCACGCCGCCTGCGACGGCGCTCTTGGTGCCGGAGTCAAAATCATCGGCAGTCACGGTATCGCTGACCTCGAGGTCAAAATGGGTATGCGCGTCGATGAAGCCCGGGAAAATCAGCTTGCCTGTCGCGTCGATCACCTGCGCGTCTGCGGAGAGCCGTCTGCCAACGGCGACGATCTTCTCACCGGAGATCAGCACGTCGGCGTGCTTTGCTCCGCGAGCAGAGACCAGCGTACCGCCTTTTATCAATATTTTCTTCATGGGTATCACTTTCTTTGTATGTAAAACGGTTTATTTGTAAAGCGCCGTATCCTTCATCACCGTGAGGATAAGCACCTCGATATCCTTATCGAGGTCGTTGGGCTGATCGAGGTCGATATCCTCGACCTTGTCGAGTCTGACTCTGACGGTATGGTCGCCGAGGATAAGGAAGCCCTTTTGAGTGCTTATATCGAAGCTCTCTTCATCCTCGAAGAAGGTCAGCTTATCGAGATACGGAGCGGAATCATACGGGCAGAAGCTCCGGCAGTTGCCGCACTCATTGCAAAGGCGGTCGATGTGCAGTATCTCGCGCCTGCCGTCGGGCATCTTGACCACAGTGTTAGCGCGGTTCGGACATACGCTGACGCAGTTCTCGCAGACGGTGCTGCAGTTCAGACACAGCGAGACGATCGGAGTCAGCGTGACCGGATCGACCACACGCTTGCTTTCGATAGCATCCCTGTGAGTCGGGTGAGCCTCGGGCGGTATGACGGTCTCGTGCTTGTGACCGATGATATCGTCGGCGGCTCTCTGAGCGTCTGCTATGCACTCTACCACCGTGCAGGGACCGCGCAGGCTGTCGCCTATATTATACACCTTCATGCCGTCGAGATCTGTCAGGAAAGGCACCCTGCCGTTTTCTCCGACAGCTACTCCGTTCTCGGTAAAGAGGGTATTATCCACCTGCTCGCCGATCGCGGCTATCACCGTATACGCCGGTATCTCTACGGTCTCATCGGTGGGAACGGGGCTGCGTCTGCCGCTTGAATCGGGCTCGCCGAGCTTCATCACGGTGCAGATCAGCTTGCCGTTCTTATGCTCTGTGGGAGCGACAAGCTCGACGATCTCCACGCCGTCCTTGAGCGCCTCCTCGATCTCTTCGACGTCCGCGGGCATATACTTCTTTGTACGCCTGTAGACTATCCTGACGTTCTCCACGCCCTTGATGCGCTTTGCGGCACGCGCGGCATCCATAGCGGTGTTGCCGCCGCCGATGACGGCTACGTTCTTGCCGAGGATGATGTCGTCGAAGGAAGATCTCTTCTGATCGTAACCGCCTGCTTTATACTTACGCAGGAAATCTATGACGTTGATAACGCTGCCGCTGATGTGAGGATCGCGCGCCTTGTATGCGCCGATACCGCAGACGACCGCCTCATAACCGTCCGCCCTGAGCTGTTCAAAGGTCGGGGCAGGAGTTTTGAGCAGGATGTTCGCACCCATCTTTTTGATCATCGCGACGTCCCACTTCACATAGTTCGGCGTGATGCGGAAATCGGGGATAACATGGGTGACGATACCGCCGGCTTTGTCGCTCTTCTCAAACACATCGACGCTAAAGCCTTCGCGCGCGAGGAAATATGCCGCGGATACTCCGGCGGCGCCTGCGATCGTCATACGCCTCGCAGGTTGCGATATACTTGATGCCCCTGATATCTATGGGCAGATAATTATAATGCCATCTGGTGCACTTCGACATACAGCGGTGGTTACAGATAAGACCAGTCGTGAAGGGCAGGGGGTTCTTCTGCATGATGACCTGCAGCGCCTCCAAGTGCTTCTCTTTATCTACAAGGCGGACATACTCCGGGATATCCTGATGTATGGGGCAGCCGCCCTTGCACGGAGCCATATAGCAGTCGAACAGCGGCACCTTCTCTTCGCTCTTGCGCGAAGGCAGGGGCTTGATCGGCTTATTGAAATTATTATGATCCATGAACCACTCAGACATCACGCCGAGCTTCTCGGTATCCGTCCCTTTGAACGGCTCATAATCGCACACGCGCAGGGTATACGCCATGCCGGCAAGACGCGAATAGCCGCCGGGCTTCAACAGCGAGGTAGCCAGCGTGATCGGCCATATCCCGGCAAGATACAGGAGCTTGACATTATCCTGCGTTACGCCGCCGGAGAAGCTGATGCGCAGCTTGCCGTCGAAAGCCTCGGAGAAGCGCCGTGCCATCTCGAGCGTCAGATTGAACAGCGCTCTGCCGCTCATGTACATCTCCTCGGAGGGCAGCTCGCCGTTCTTCACCTCCACGGGGAAGGTGTTGGAGAGCTTGACGCCGAATTCGAGGCCCTTGCTCTCGGCAAGAGCCTTAAGCCTGCCGAACATCTCGACAGCGTCGCCCCACTGCAGATCCTCCTTGAAGTGATGATCGTCGAACGCGACATAATCGAAGCCGGTCTCGTCGAGTATCCTTCTCGCGTCTTCATAGCCGAGGATGGTGGGGTTGCACTTGACGAAGGTGTGCAGACCCTTCTCGGTTATCAGATAGGTGGCTATGCGCTCGATCTCGTCGGGCGGACAGCCGTGGAGGGTCGAGAGCGTTACGCTGCGGCAGATGCGCGGCGAGATGTTGTCGATCAGCTCGCTGTACTCGGGATGGTACTTCTTCAGCACTTCCTTGCACTCGGCAAAGATCGGTCTGTCGGAGGCGTCCTTCAAGCCCTCGATGAAGTTGTCTATCTTAGCGGACTTGATGCCCTCGAGGTCGTAGCCGACGCTCATATTGAACACGAAGCCATCGGGATCTCCCAGCCCGGATGCAAGAGAGATGACCTTGATAACGCACCAAGCCTTGACGTACTCTTCATACGCCTGCTCTACGGTGAGCTCGGTCGACCACTCGCAGTTGTAGCCCTCGTCGTCCGCCTTGATGCACGGACGGGCGATGCACTTTGCGAGCTCCTCGCCGTCCATGACCTGCACGGTCTTTAGCTCGAAGAATCTGGCTCCGCCGATATATGCCGATATGATGTTCTGCGCCATCTGGGTATGAGGGCCTGCCGCAGGGCCGAGCGGCACCTCCAGCTTCTCTCCGAAGATGGGCAGGAATTTTTCTTTGCTGAGCTCTGCCAGCGCGTCGTCGTCAAAGCTCTCTTTATGGTTTTTGAGCCAAGCGTCATAGCGCGATATCTTGAAGCCCTCGTGCACGCCGAAGGCGATGCTGTCGCGGGAGTATTCCGTAGTCATCCTTTCAAATAATTCGCCTATGCTCAGCGGTATCATTTTTTCACTCATTTTTTACCTCTCCTGGTTCCTTTTGCGTTGCGTTTGCTATCCGTTCACTCTGCCCCAAAGCTTTTCTGCGGTGGCGAAAATCTCTGCGCTGAGCTTCTCTTCGTCTATATCAACAAACTGTCTGTCCTTATACAGCAGTCTGCCGTTTGCCATGGTCGTACGGCACTGTCTGCCGTTCATGCCGAATATCATGTGTCCGTCAAGATTATCTGCAGAGAGAGGTGTGAAGGGCAGATAATCCATCACGATAACATCGGCTGCGGCGCCCTCTTTGAGCACGCCCAGGGTAGTATCGAAGTACTTTTGCGCAACCTTAGCGTTGTTCTTGAACAGCATGGTCGTGACCTCGTTCCACCCGACGTTCGGCATACCGGCGTTGTGGCGCTGGATGGTCAGCGCGACCTTGAGGCTCTCGAGCATATCGTGCGTGTACGCGTCGGTACCGAGAGCCGTAAGGATGCCCTTTGCGAACATCTTCAGCACCGGCGAGCAGCCCACGGCGTTGCCCATGTTGCTCTCGGGGTTGTTAACGACCATGGTGTCGGTCGCGGCGATCATGTCTATCTCGGGATCGGTCAGATGTATGCAGTGACCGAGGATGGTCTTCTCGCCGAGTATCCCCCACTTCTCGAGGCGTTCGGCAGGCAGCATATGGTAGTTGTCGCGACTGTCGATCACGTCGTTCAGACCCTCGCAGATGTGGATATGGTAGCCTGTCCTGCCGTCGTTCGCTTTGACGCACTTCTCGAAAGTCTTGTCCGAGATTGTGAACAGCGCGTGCATACCGAACATAGCGGCAAGCATCGGGTCGGGATTCTCGGAGCACCACTTGATGAAGTCAGCGTTTTCCTTTATAGCCTGATCGCATTTATCCTCGCCGTCGCGGTCGGATACCTCATAGCACAGGCAGGAGCGCACGCCCATCTCCTTAGCGGCGTCGGCTATCGCAAACAGCGAGCCGGGTATCTCTTTATAGCTCGCGTGGTGGTCGAAAACTGTTGTCACGCCGTTGCGGATACATTCAAGATAAGTCGCATAGGCGCTCGCCTTGGTGTCCTCCAACGTCAGCTCGCGGTCGAGCTTCCACCACATACCGTCGAGTATCTCATAGAAGTTGGTCGGGTTGTAGCCGTTGATGGACAGTCCGCGCGCAAGCCCCGAGTAGATGTGGGTATGAGCGTTGATGAACGCGGGCATGATGAGCTGCCCGTGAGCATCGATGAACTCGGCGGTCGGATACTTTTCCCTGAGCTCCGCTGTAGTACCGACGGCGGCTATCTTCGCCCCGTCGGTCACAACGCCGCCGTCCGGTAAATAGGGACGCTGTGGGTCGCGCGTAAAGAGTCTTCCGTTAGCTAACAGATACATAACAATCACTCCCGATCATACTATGAGCCGACGGTGATAATTCACCTGTCGGAGGGTGAACTCGGTGCAGGATATACTACACCATAATAATATAGTTTTATTTTACCATCATACATCATCGTTTGCAATAGTTTTTGGTTAAAATATATAATAAATAATAACTTTTTTATGATTTGTTATGAATTATAATTACTGCTGTAAATAGAGCATAATTATTTGAAATATTATTGAAAAGAACAGACCTTTACTGTATAATGATTTAGAATACAAAATCATTTTTTATCAGAATACGGAGGTAAAAATGGAAATAAATAACATCGACCTTTCCCTGCTCGGTGGCGTGCTCGAAGAATACGCCGCGGTAAAGGGCAGTCTGATCACTATTTTACAGCACACGCAGGATATCTACGGCTATCTGCCTAAGGAGGCTATCGAGCTGATCTCGGAGAAAACCGGTATCGCGACATCTGAGATCATGGGCGTCGGCACGTTCTACACCCAGTTCCGCTTTGAGCCGGTCGGCAAGTACCTGATCATGCTGTGTCAGGGTACGGCTTGCCATGTCAACGGCTCGGAGCTTATCTTACAGACCATCAAGGACGAGTTGGGCATCGACGACGGCCAGACCACCGAGGACGGCTTATTCTCGCTCAAATGCGTGGCGTGTCTCGGCTGCTGCTCATTATCTCCCGTGATGATGGTGAATGAAGACACCTACGGCTCGCTGACCCCTGACAAAACCAAGAAGATATTGAAAGAGTTAAGGGAGGCGGCAGTATGAGGATAGTCATCGGACAGGGCTCCTGCGGTAGCGCGGCAGGCGCCGAAAAAGTGAGAAAAGCGCTTTTGAATGAAAATATCAGCGCCCCGATCTCCATTACGGGCTGTATCGGTATGTGCTATCTTGAGCCCATAGTGGATATCTATGACGAGGATAGATTGACCAGACTGGTAAAGGTAAGTGAATCTGACGCTCCCGCGAT
>ONPE01000053.1 GCA_900319615.1 uncultured Eubacteriales bacterium | reverse complement strand
GGTCTCAAGGCTCAAACCGTCGTCGCCGCAGTTGCCTTGCACCTTGGCTTCGTAAGTGGTTTCAGGCGTGAGGCCGGTAAGGATGACAGGAGCTTCTCGGTCGACGACAAGATCATCGACCTTTCCACCCACAAGGGCAGGGTAGCCCTGCTGACCAACGACGACGTCATGCTGTATTCCAAGGACGGCAAGCATTACTCCACCAAGTCGCTTCGCTCCGACCCCCACACCGTCGTGCTGTACACAGGCTCCGACGCTTACGTGCTGTGTACGGGGTATATAGACACGATATCGCTATGATCTACGACGTCATTCTGGTAGGTATATTCCTGCTGCTGATTATCATAAACGCCCACCGCGGCGCGGCAAAAGCGCTCGCCGGGCTCGTATGCTCGATGATCTCATATCTGGCGGCAACGGCTCTGGGTAAGATTGTTTCGACGTTGATATACGATTCCATCGTACGTCCTGCTGTCGATAAGGCTGTCGTAGACGCGCTGAACAACACCGCCTCAAATACTCTCGAATCAGTCACCGACTCGATACCGGCATGGATCGCAGGTATCCTGAAGCTGAATTCGGTCGATCTGTCGACGATAGTCAATCAGAATTCATCCGTCGTGACAAAAGCCGTCAACGACGCTCTGCGTCCGGCTGCCGTATCGCTCATTTCTTTCTTAGTCACTATACTTTTCTTTTTCATCATTTACTTCCTGCTGAGAGTGGTCGTAATGAATCCCGTGCTCAAGCTCTTCGAGCTGCCCGTGATACGCGGCGTCAACAGATTCTTCGGCGCAGTCATCGGATTTATAGACGCCTTCCTGCTTGTAAGTCTTTTGGCTTATCTGCTGCGTCTGCTGATGCCTGCTATAAATTCTCAGGGCGGTATTTTGAACGAGTCAACAATTTACAATTCATTCATATTTTATCACTTTTACAGTGGTAATATATTCACAGCCATCACATCTGCTATAGGTTTATAAAATTAAGGGTAATATTTATGAGGGAAGACAATAAAAACGAAGTAATAAGCAAAGACCTTATGACGATACCAAACGCGATATCGTTTACAAGGATTCTTTTGATAACGCCGTTCGTCGCGTTCTTTATCAAAGAAATGTATGTCGCGGCGGCGATAACGGTGGGCATATCCGGATTATCCGATCTTTTTGACGGGATGATCGCCCGCAAATTCAATCAGGAATCAGAGCTCGGAAAAGTGCTCGATCCGCTTGCCGATAAGCTGACGCTTATAGCGGTCGGCATATGTCTTATATTCATCGAACCTTACGTGCTGCCTTTGATGATCATAATGGTCGCTAAGGATGTCTTTATGATAATAGGCGGCACCATAGTCATAAATCAGGGAGTTATACCGCCCAAAGCCTCATGGTACGGCAAGGTCAGCACATTCATGTTCTATATCTCGGTAGCTATGGTGGTACTGATGGCTATACTGGGATATAAAAACGAAACGCTCACCTTTACCGTGCTCGGCGTCACAGCCGGTATGATGATCTTTTCACTTATCAATTACGCTATGATATTCTTTAAGATACAAAAGCAACTCAAATCCAAAGCCGATGAGAAAAAGCCCGTACAGGCTTCTATCACCGGTCAAAAGTAAAGGAGTAGGTATATGATTTGTTCCAGATGTCAAAAGCGCCCCGCTGTAGTCTTTGTTTCAAGCAACAAGGACGATCAACAGCCCCGCGGCTACTGCTTGATGTGCGCCAAAGAGCTGGGCATCAAGCCTGTAGAAGATATAATCAACAAGATGGGTATATCCCCGGACGACCTCGAAGCCGTTCAGGAGCAGATGGACTCTATCATGGAGAACATGGGCGACATGGGAGATATGTCCGAGCTCGCGCAGAACATGGGTCTGCAAAATAACGCAGAGCTCGCCCAGTCGGATGAAAACGACGACGATGACGAGGATAAGTTCACCCCCGGCGGAGCTCCGTCCTTCCCGAACTTCTTCAATATGTTCGGCGGCGCTCAGCAAAATTCCGGCGTGAAGAGCGATAAAAAATCCAAGGACGGTAAAAAGCAGAAGAACCGCAGGCATATCGGTCTTTACTGTGAGGATCTCACCAAAAAAGCCAGGAGCGGCATGATAGATAACGTTATCGGCAGAGATAAAGAGATCGAGCGCGTTATCCAGATCCTTTCCCGCCGCACCAAGAACAACCCCTGCCTTATAGGCGAGCCCGGCGTCGGCAAGACAGCCATAGCCGAGGGTCTTGCTCTGCGTATAGCTCAGGGCAACGTTCCTCACCGCCTTAAGGATAAGGAAATACAGCTTCTCGACCTCACCGCGCTTATCGCCGGCACCCAGTTCCGCGGCCAGTATGAGAGCCGCATCAAGGGGCTGACCAAGGAGGTCAAGGAAGCAGGCAACATCATCCTCTTTATCGACGAGGTACATAATCTTGTCGGCGGCGGCGACAGCGAAGGCACCATGAACGCCGCCAACATCCTCAAGCCCGCATTATCGCGCGGCGAGATACAGGTCATCGGCGCGACCACCTTCAACGAGTACCGCAAGTATATCGAGAAGGACTCCGCTCTCGAGCGCCGCTTCCAGCCCGTCAAGGTCGCAGAGCCGAGCATCGGCGATACCATAGATATCCTCAGAGGTATCAAGGAATACTACGAGAACCATCACAACGTCAGGGTAGGGGACGACATCGTCCGCAAGGCTGCTGTTTTCTCCGAAAGATATATCACCGACCGCTTCTTGCCCGACAAGGCTATCGACCTCCTCGACGAGGCTTGCGCCTGCGCTTCTCTCAGGAACAAAGAGCGTGAGACATATGAGAGCCTGATGGATGAGAAAAAAGCTCTCCAGACCTCCAAGGAGGCTATCTCCGCGGAAGAGACCGTGGATTACGAGGCTCTCGCCACAGTCACATCGGAGCTTGCAAGGGTAGAGGAACATCTAAACGGCTTTGACGAAGCTACCCTTACCGCCGAGGTGACCGAGGAGGATCTCGCAAACGTCATCGAGCTGTGGACGGGTATCCCTCAGTCCAGAGTCCGCGAGAACGAGCTCTTGAAGCTCAAGGATATCGAGGGCGCTCTCAAACAGAAGATCATCGGTCAGGATGAGGCTGTCGACGCTCTTGCAAAGGCTATCAAGCGCTCGCGCGTACAGATCTCTCCGAGGCGCAGACCCGCGTCGTTCATCTTCGTCGGCCCCACCGGCGTAGGTAAGACCGAGCTCGTCAAGGTGCTCTCTCAGGAGCTTTTCGACACGCCCGAGACGCTTATCCGCCTCGATATGTCCGAGTTCATGGAGAAGCATTCCGTCAGCAAGATCATCGGTTCGCCTCCCGGCTATGTCGGCTATGACGAGGCAGGTCAGGTGACCGAGAAGGTGCGCCGCAGACCGTATTCGGTGCTGCTCTTCGACGAGATCGAGAAGGCGCATCCGGACGTCATGAACATCCTGCTGCAGATCCTTGATGAAGGCAAGCTCACCGACGCCCACGGCAGGACGGTCGATTTTTCCAACACCGTCATCGTCATGACCTCCAACGCCGGCTCCAACCGCCGCGAGAACGCCCTCGGCTTCGGTAAGACTCAGGAGAACGCAGAGCGCGAGAGCGTGATGAAGGGGCTCAGAGAATTCCTCCGTCCCGAGTTTATCGCCAGAGTCGACGAGATAATCATATTCAAGAGCCTTTCCTCCGAAGATTTCCTCAAGATCGCCGACCTCATGCTTGGCGAATATGTCGATACGCTGCATGAAAAGGGCATCGAGTTCCGATATGACGAAGCCGCGTGTAAATATCTCGCAGATAAATCCTGCAACGGTCAGTCCGGCGCTCGCGACCTGCGCAACCTCATACGCAAAGAGGTCGAGGATAAGATCACCGAGCAGCTCATAATTCACGGCGAGGGCGGTATATCCGCTATCGCGCTGAGCTCCGACGGCGAGTCGCTGACAGTCGAAACGATTTAACATAATACTTGATTTCATATCACACGGGGGCGGTCGATAACTGACTGCCCCTGATATACTTTAGCATCTGTCGAAAGCAGATTATTATTTCGTATGTCAGTTGGTTGTTGACATAATTAAAAATTATGTTATACTATATACTGTTGTTGGGAAGTAGCCAAGCGGTAAGGCAACGGACTTTGACTCCGTCATTCGTGGGTTCGAACCCCGCCTTCCCAGCCAAATAAGCGGATATCAATTTATCCGCACACCTACAAAAGCCCGATCATATCGGGCTTTTGGTGTTTGTAAAGCGCTATACCGATATCTTTTTTGATCAAACGGCACGCGAGGATGAAAATGAAAAAGATTCTTATAATAGGAGCAGGCACAGCCGGACTCTCGGCAGGCATATTCGCTCAGCTGAACGGTATGCACGCTGTCATCTGCGAAAGCCACAGCATCGCGGGCGGATGCCTGTCGTACTGGAAACGCCGCGGCTTTCATATCGACAACTGCATACACTGGCTGACCGGCACCAATCCCAACACTCCGGAATATAAGATGTGGCGTGAGCTCGGTGTGCTCGGCGACGACGGGGACGTATATAAGCGCGACAAGCTGTTCACTTATACCGACGGCAAAAACAGCCTGAGCCTCTGCCGTGATCTTGCGGCATTTCAGAGGCGTATAGAAGAGATATCGCCCGGCGACCGCGCCGAGATACGCTCCTATATCCGTCTGGTCGAGACTATCTCGGAGCTATTCGGCACGGGAGGGGAGGATCACGACCGGGGCTTTTCTGCCCGGACGGCGGCAGGTCTGCCCCTGCTGATAAAGTATAACCGGCTTTCCTCTTCAAAGCTGGCAGAACGTTTCACCAGCCCTTTGATACGCGGCTTTTTGACTTCGTTTTTGCCTGATAACTTCGGCTCGCTGGCGCTTGCGTTCGTGATCGCGAGCTTCTGCTCCGGCAACGGCGACCTGCCCTGCGGCGGCTCAGAGGAGATGGCCCGCAGGATGAGCGAGCGCTTCCTTTCTCTCGGCGGCGAGCTGCTGCTTAATAAAAGGGCGGTGAAGGTGCTGCTGACGTCCGATCACACAAGGGCGCACAGCGTGCTCTTCTCCGACGGCACCCGGCTCAGCGCTGATTGCTTTATCCTGACTCCCGACCCTGCCTCGATCTTCGGAAAGATGCTCGACGTACCGATGCCCGATCAGCTAAAAAGGCTGTACAAGACCGTGCGTCAGCCGAGGTTCTCCGCATACCAGTGCGCTTTTTCCGTTGACGGAGATTGCCCTTTTGAAGGCGATCTGACTCTTCCGATCCCCGAAAAATACTCACGCGAGCTCAAAGCAAGGTATATACTCGTCCGAAGCGACGCCCACGAGCAGGCTTATGTCCCCGACGGGTATTCGATGATACAGGCGATGATCTACTGCGACGAGCAGCAGGCGCTGAGCTGGATAGCTCTCAGGAACAGCAACAGACAGCGGTATCTGCAAAAGAAGCAGTGCTTCGCCACCCTTGTCGGCGAGATACTCGAGCATTATCATCCCGACTTATCCGGCAGAATTTCCGTGCTCGACACATGGACTCCTGCGACCTACAAGCGATTTACAGGCAGCGAGATCGGCTCCTTCATGAGCTTTGCATTCACCGAGAGGCGGCTGCCGCTGCGCATATCCGGCGAGATACCCGGCATTGATAACGTCCTGCTTGCGGGTCAGTGGCTGCAGCTGCCCGGAGGTCTGCCTATCGCAGCTATGACGGGTAAGCTCGCCGCTGAAAAAGCGGTGAAAATCAGCTGACATCCGTGCAGAGTCCCGGTCATCCATATCATGATTGACAATTATTATCAGATTTGGTATTATATAAAGAAGGTCGATTGTGCTGCCGGCGGTTTTACCGATTATCAGCACATAGCTCTCTGCGTCCGCAGGGGGCTGTATCCTTGTTAACAGAAACAAATTATCAAAGGAGATCACATTATGGCTATCGTTAATTTGCAGGCTTACAAGGTCGATAAAATCGAGTTTGCCAACGCGCTGGAAAACGGCACCAAGATATCCTTGGGCAATAAGTACTCCTATCAGGTACAGTACGCCGTAGGTAAGGATATCGCCAGAGGCACGTTTGATATCGAGGTACATGATAAAGAGAACCCCGATCAGTTCAAGATCCGCGTCATCGTTGTGGGCATATTCGCATACAATCCGGACGAGAAAAAGGAGATCATCCACACCGAGACCTTCAAGTCTCTCTTCCCGTATGCAAAGGCGCTCATCACCACCGTCACAGCTAACTGCGGCATACAGCCCGTCATCATCCCGAATATCGACATTGATAATCAGGAGATATACCGTATAGACGGAAACAAAGAGTAATTCATTATCTTTTGGGAGGTATATAATATGAACGAAAACACAAATAACAACGATGTGCTTGAAGAAGCACAGGAAGCAGTCGCACAAGAAGCAGCTGAAACAGCGGAAGAAACCGTAGAAGCTGCCGATGAAGCTGTAGAAGCAGCGGAAGAAGCAGTTGAGGAAACCGCAGAAGATGCTGACGAGACTGTACAGGAAGTTACACAGACCGCAGAAGATGCTGTTGATGCAGCTGCAGATACAGCTGAAGATACTGTTGAAGCAACAGCAGAAGAAATAACCGACGATCTCGCCGATGGCGAATCCGAGCAGGACGCCGTTTCGGAAGAGATCACAGAACCGGCTAAGAAGAAGTTCCCCCTGCAGGTACCGGTCATCATCGCTCTGTGCCTTGTAGCTGCTGCTCTGATCGGCTACTTTGTATATTCCGCTTTCTTCCTCAGAGAGCCCGAGGGCGTTACATGGTCTACCGAGATCGAGGGCATCACATACTATCTCGACTTCAACACCGACAACACCTTCAAGGCGCATATCGGCAGCATCGAGGTCGATGGCACCTATCATAAGTCTAAGAATCAGCCCAAGCAGGATCTCACCGGCGCGACCGTAGACGAATCTCAGAAGGTGGATACGATCTCTCTCGACTATCAGATAGCGTATTTTGTACCCGGTTATGCCGCAGAGTATGAGATCACCGGCTCGAGGATCCTCGGCAATCAGGTGTTCCACGGCACATACGGCCAGGGTCTTGATTTCACCATGCAGCAGGCTAAGTGGCAGAAGCCCGAAATCGAGAAGCCCGCTGATCTGCAGATCGACGAGGATCTTGTCGGCACATGGGTATTCAATTATTCCGGCGAAGATATCTACAAGCTCACTTTTGACAAAGACGGCAACATGAGCTTCAAGAAGTTCCAGGAGGGCACCACATACAACGGTACCTACACCATCAGCAACGGTCAGATCAACTTTACATATGTTGTAGCCGACAGCACCGTTGTTCCCCTTGACTACAGCCTCAGCGGCGATATCCTCAGCTGCATGAATGTAAACTTTGTAAGAGAAGGCAGCGGCGCTACACCCGATCAGCCCTTTGCCGTTCCCGCTGCACAGCCGGCAGAATAAGGTAAACAGCGTGCATTTTTAATGCGCTGACCCTATAACAAAACGCGACCCCCGTTATCAATGTAACGAGGGTCGTTTTTTTATTCAAAACAGTCATTGCGAAGGGCGCAAATGTTAAGGTTGAGATTGCCGCGTCGAAACTATGTTTCTCCTCGCAATGACAATCTGAAATGCGCCCTGTGGCAATCTCGACCGATATAAAAGGGTATAATGCTTTACTGATTTTTGTAAAAGCGTCCAAAGGGGAGGGGTAGTGTTGACCGACTCAATATTGTTTCGATGTCAATATGATCGTTTGAGCCTTGCCGCGTCGGATACGTCTATCTCCCCGTCACCGTTGAGATCGGCTGATAAGAGATAAGCTCCGTTGAAATCCGCGCTGCCTATCAGATAATCCAGCAATACCGTGAGATCGCGTGAGTTAGCCGAGCCCTCGCCCGTGATATCTCCGATCACCGACAGCTCGAAGCTGACTGAAGAATCACCCTTGGAGAATACCGCGAGCATCGCCGTACCAACATTACCGCTTGCTTTTTCGACGTCGGCGCGATACAGCTTCACCGAACAGCCGGAACAATTCATGTTGGATTTGAATTTTGCAAAGGTCGTGCCGGCAGGTATACGCGAAATGATATAGTCGTCAAGATCGACCGTGTAAACGTCTGAGGATATCGCCGGCATACCGTCGGTATTCTGCCCGCCGGATTGATTCCCTCCGGGGCTTTGATTACTAGCTCCGCCGGAGGTATTGTTTTTCGGATAGCTGAAAGAATCACTGTTCAAGGCTGCTATCTGCCTAAGTTCTCCGTCGAGCGCGATCAGATCATCCCCGTCCGCATACAGACAGCGGACATTCTCAGCGCACTGATAACTGCACAGCCTTTCTCCTGTGTCGATATCGTAACCGTATATCATCGAGCCTGACGAGCTGTACAATATGCCGCCGATCAGGCAGACCTGCCCGGCTCCTACATTTGCGTCCGTCTGTACCGAG
>ONPE01000076.1 GCA_900319615.1 uncultured Eubacteriales bacterium | reverse complement strand
CATCCGATAAAACGGAGTGCCTTCCTCAATTTTCAGGATATAGCATGAGATATGCTGCACATCCTGCGAAGCGCAAAAACTCAGCGTCCTGTCAAGGCTGTCCATAGTCTGCTCGGGTATAGCCAGCATTACGTCCAGAGAGATATTGTCAAAGCCGCCGGCTTTCGCCTGTTCCGCCGTATGCTTTACATCATCGGGATTATGTCTGCGACCGAGTATCCGCAGCTCATTGTCATTTACACTCTGCATACCGATAGATAAACGATTAAAGCCAGCTTTACGCAGGGCGAAGAAGTCGAGATCGCCTGCCGAAGTAGGATTCACCTCTACGGTGATCTCCGCGTCATCGGCAACCGAAAAGCTGCCGTATACGCTTTGCAGTATAGAGATAAGCCTCTCATGACCGAGCAGGGAAGGGGTGCCGCCGCCGAAGTACACGGTATCAACGGGGCGCTTTACACGTTCGCCCCACAGCCCGATACTGCCGATAAGCTGTTCGGTGTAATAAGACATCTCCTCCTGCGATGATCTGCGGCTGAAAAAACTGCAATATGCGCACTTGCCGTCACAGAAAGGTATATGCAGATAAAGTCCGATAGGCTCCATAAAAAAGCTCCTGTAAAGGGGTGAGGCAGGAACACGCGTTCCTGCCTCAATTTGGAAGGTATATGAAAAAACTTAGATGAATTCTCTTTTGTAATGCTATTTTAATAAAATCTGAGGCAAAAGTCAAGTGTGTTTGTGTATTTTAACGTAGAAAAAACAACCGCAAAGTTGTTGACTTTTACCATAAATTAATAGTAAAATTATACCGTATCACCAAAAACAGGCATATAACTGTTGCATATTGCACTATAGACGGAGGAAACCACTTGAGTACACTGACCGAACAGATAGAAAAGCGCCGGACGTTCGCGATAATCTCGCACCCCGACGCCGGTAAAACTACACTGACAGAAAAACTCCTGCTCTACGGCGGCGCGATAAATCTCGCCGGTTCCGTAAAGGGCAAGAAGACCGCGCGCCACGCCGTATCCGACTGGATGGAGATAGAGAAGCAGAGAGGTATCTCCGTCACTTCGTCCGTCCTCCAGTTCAAGTACGACGGCTACTGCATCAACATCCTCGATACACCGGGACATCAGGACTTCTCAGAGGACACCTACCGTACCCTGATGGCTGCCGACAGCGCCGTCATGGTCATCGACGCGTCCAAGGGCGTCGAGAACCAGACCAAGAAGCTGTTCAAGGTCTGCGTCATGCGCCATATCCCGATCATCACCTTCATCAACAAGATGGATCGCGACGCGCAGAGCCCGTTCGACCTGCTCGAGGATATCGAGAACGTCCTCGGCATCAACACCTGCCCGATGAACTGGCCCATCGGCTCCGGAAAAGAGTTCCGCGGAGTCTACGACCGCAAGAAGGGCAAGATACTCGCCTTTACCGCGAACAACGGCCAGCGCGAGGTCGAGAAGGAAGAGATATCCTTAGACGATCCCGAGCTCGAATCCAAGCTCTACTACGGTCAGAAGGACAGCCTCTTCGACGATATCGACCTGCTCGACGGAGCCGGAAATGAATTCGATATCGACCTTGTCCGCAAGGGTCAGCTTACCCCGGTGTTCTTCGGCTCGGCTCTGACCAACTTCGGCGTAGAGCCGTTTTTGCAGGAGTTTTTACAGCTCACCACAGGTCCTCTGCCGCGTGAAGCAGGCGGAGAGCTCATAGCTCCCGACTCCGATTTCTTCTCAGCCTTCGTGTTCAAGATACAGGCTAATATGAATAAAGCCCACCGCGACCGCGTAGCGTTCATGCGCATCTGCTCCGGCAGGTTCGATAAGAACATGGACGTATACCATGTGCAGGGCGACCGCAAGATGAAGCTCTCGCAGCCCCAGCAGATCATGGCTCAGGAGCGCGAGATCGTAGACGAAGCCTTCGCCGGGGATATCATCGGCGTATTCGACCCCGGTATGTTCTCCATCGGCGACACCATAGTCGCTCCCGGACACAAGTTCGCCTTCAAGGGCATCCCGACCTTCGCTCCCGAGCACTTCGCTCTTGTCCGCCAGAAGGATACCATGAAGCGCAAGCAGTTCGTCAAGGGCATGAACCAGATCGCGCAGGAGGGCGCTATCCAGATCTTCCATGAGCCCGAGTCCGGTATGGAAGAAGTCATCGTCGGCGTCGTCGGCGTTCTGCAGTTCGACGTCCTCAAATACCGCCTCGAGAACGAATATAACGTCGAGATAATCATGGAGAGCACGCCGTACCAGTTCATCCGCTGGATCACCTCCGACGTCGATTTCAAGACGCTCGATCTCGCCTCGGACACCAAGGTCGTAGCAGATTTCAAAGAGAACAAGCTCCTGCTGTTCCGCTCCGAGTGGAGCATCGACTGGGCTCTCGAGCACAACAAAGCTCTGACCCTCCAGGACTTCGGCAACGCCGAATAGAATGCTTGCATTCTTTTAGTACACCATACTGCAATGTGGGCTTGTATCATTGGTTTTCTATATCACTGCGCTGTGATATAATTTTAACCGCATGATTCATTTCACTATAATCTGATTTATTTGTTTCCGCTATCACTGCGCCGGGATGATTAACCGAAAAAGTCCCTATACAAAAGTCTGAACCTGTTCAAACAATTATTCCGGTACAAGCAAAAACCAACCGCCTCGTGAATATGATTTCATGAGGTGGTTTTTTGTTTGCATTTCTTTCGTATATCAGCCAGTACATCTTCCTGTTCATACTGCACGTAGCCCACGGCGACAGCTTCCCGAAGCCTCTGAAAAAAGCCGAGGAGCAGCATTATCTCGAGTTAGCCGCAAAGGGCGATATCACTGCCCGAAACCTGCTCGTAGAGCACAATCTGCGACTTGTCGCGCACATCATCAAAAAATATTATCAGAACTGCGGCGGTCAGGAGGATCTTGTATCCATAGGCACCATAGGGCTTATCAAGGCGATAAACACCTATGACATCAGCAAGAACATCAAGCTCTCGAGCTACGCTTCACGCTGTATCGAGAACGAGATACTCATGCACTTTCGCGGTAATCGCAAATCATCCCTGAATATATCGCTCAACGACGCGATAGATACGGATAAGGACGGGAACCCTCTTACCCTTATGGATATCCTCGCGTCCGATATGGACGTAGCCGAGGATGTGGATACCATGCTCAAGTTAGAGCTCCTCGACAAGTATATCGAAGAAGAACTCACACAGAGAGAAAAAGAGATCATCCGTAACCGTTACGGTATCGGAGGCAGACAGATAATGACTCAGCGCGAATTGGCTGATAAGCTGGATATCTCACGCTCATATATCTCGCGCATAGAGAAAAAAGCCCTTCAAAAGCTGAGAAAACGCTACGAAGGTTGACTATATCGCAAATTAAAGTATAATGGTATACATAGGCTTCATATACATATCACGGTGATGATATGAAGCTCAAGACTGTTTATATAGTGACCCTTTGCGTGATACTTATATGCTTTTGCCTGCTGATGTACTCGGCGTTCTCAAATATCGCCGCGCGCGCTTCATCGGGAGAGGTATCCGATAAGCCGTGTATCGTTATAGACGCAGGTCACGGCGGCGAAGACGGCGGAGCCGAGGTCGACGGCGTGCTCGAAAAGGATATCAACCTGATCATCGCAGACAAGGTCGCTGATATGCTGCGCCTGTGCGGCTGCGAGGTCGTCGAGATCCGCGACGAGGATATCTCTGTATATTCCGACGACGCTCAGACCCTGCGGCAGAAAAAGGTCTCCGATCTCAAACGGCGTGCGGAGATATTCAACTCCGACGATCGCAATATCGCCGTCAGCATCCATCAGAACAAGTTCGGCAACAGCACATACAGCGGTACACAGCTGTTTTATTCGACAAATAACGCCGAAAGCGCCGTCCTTGCGGAGGCGATACGCACATCTGTAGTGTCGCTGCTGCAAAACGACAACACGCGCGAGCTAAAGCCGGCAGGTTCCGACATCTACATCCTCGATCATGCCGAGGTGCCTGCGGTGATAGTCGAATGCGGCTTCCTCTCCAATCCCGAAGAGCGCCTAAAGCTGACCGATGACAAATATCAGGGAGAGATGGCATACTCGATAGCTATGGGTGTGCTCGAATATATACAAGCTGATTAACTGCCAACCCCACAAACACAGACTTCACTTATCCGATCTGAAAGGAATCATCATCATGGCTAAGATAAAAAGCGTTTATATCTGCTCGGAGTGCGGCTACGAAAGCCCGAAATGGTACGGCAAATGCCCCTCGTGCGGCGAGTGGAACACAATGAACGAAGAGATAAAGGAACCCGTCAAGGCAGGCTCCGCGGGTGCCGTGAGATCGCGCTCGGTATATGCTCCGGCGACCCCGATAAAGGAGATCGACACGACCGACGAGATACGCTACAAGACCGGCTCCAAGGAGCTCGACCGCGTTATGGGCGGCGGCATCGTCAAGGGCAGCCTGATACTGCTCGGCGGCGACCCCGGTATCGGCAAGTCCACCATCCTTTTGCAGATATGCGAGCACCTCGGCGAGTCGCTCAAGATACTTTATGTGTCGGGTGAGGAGAGCAGGCGTCAGCTAAAGCTCCGCGCCGACCGCCTCGGCGTGAACTCGGACAACCTCTATGTGCTTACGCAGACCGACGTAGAGCTCGTATGCGAGACGATACGTCAGGACAAGCCCGACCTCGTAATGATCGACTCCATACAGACGATGTCGCTCTCGGAGCTGAACTCGTCACCCGGTTCCGTTACTCAGGTGCGCGAGTCGACAAACTACTTCATGCGTACGGCAAAGAGCCTCGATATCCCGATGATAATCGTCGGTCACGTTAACAAAGAAGGCTCCATAGCCGGCCCCAAGGTGCTCGAGCACGTTGTAGACGCCGTTTTGCACTTTGAGGGTGACAGGCAGATGTCCTACCGCATACTCAGAGCGGTAAAGAACCGTTACGGCTCCACAAACGAGATCGGCGTGTTCGAGATGACCGACACAGGGCTTAGAGAGGTCGAGAATCCCTCGCTGATGCTGATATCCGGCAGACCGAAGAACGTCAGCGGCACCTGCATAGCCTGCGCGATGGAAGGCTCGCGTCCGATACTCGCCGAGATACAGGCGCTCGCGGCGTCGACCGGCTTCGGTAATCCGCGCAGGATGTGCACAGGCTTCGACTACAACCGCATGAATCTTATCATCGCCGTGCTTGAAAAAAGAGCCGGATATTACTTCACCAATACCGACGCGTATGTAAATGTCGTCGGCGGTCTGCGGCTGGATGAAACGGCTGTCGACCTCGCCGTAGCCATATCTCTGATATCCTCGCTGAAGGATATACCTATAGACGATAACGCCATAGCCTTCGGCGAAGTAGGGTTAGCAGGCGAGATACGCTCTGTCAGTCATGCTCAGCAGAGGGTGAACGAGGCTGTAAGGCTCGGATTTGAGAAGATAATCATCCCCGCGCACAACAAAAAAGACATAACCATCCCCGAAGGCGTTCAGGTGATCCCGGTGAAGAACGTCCGTCAGGCGTTTGAGGCGATCTGTGAGTAAGGCGATACTCTCGGCAAAATATCCGCAGTTTACACAGAGCTTGTCCGAGCTCGGATATGAGGTCATCCCGTCGGAAACGGTGGGCTGCTTTATCGGCTATGAACAGCAGCACGCCGATATGCAGTGCCTTATCCTCGATGACACAGCCTTTGTCCTGAGCTGTTGCAAGAGGCTCGCAAAAGCCCTTGAAGGCTCTTATAACGTGGTTTTATGCGCGGACGATATCGGAGGCGATTATCCACGAAACGTCGCTCTGAACGCAGCCAAAGTGGGCAAATACATCATTTGCCGTGTTGATTCACTGGATGATAAGGTGAAAGCGTACTGTAAAGCAAATAACTTTACGCTTATAAATGTGAAGCAGGGTTATGCGAAGTGCTCCTGCGCCGTTGTATCAGATAACGCAGTCATCACCGAGGACGTCGGTATCTACCGCACGCTGTCAAAAACCGATATCGAAGTGCTGCTGATAGGGAAGGGGAGCGTGACGCTTGAAGGAGCCGACTGCGGCTTCATCGGCGGCGCCACCGGCTATGATAAATCAAATAATACGCTGTATTTCTGCGGCGATATCTGCGAGCATCCGGATTTCGACAAGATCAAAGGATTCTGTGATAAACACGGAACAAATATAGAGTGTTTATCAGATTCACAACTACTTGATATCGGCGGTATATTATTTTGTTAAATATTTAACAAATAGGGAATACAAAGATAATAAACAGATAGGGTCGAAGCCGGTCGAATATGATAACTAAATAGAAAACGCTGACGATCACAGAATATATAATAGACCAGATATATTTTTATTATATGTTCCTGTCAAAACATATAATTCATTCTGCTGAGACGATCCAAGTACCGCTCAGCAGTTTATTATATGATAATCTTTATGTTAAATCATTTATTATACTAAACTCTAATTAAAAAGATTGAAATTTAATCGTCACTGTAGTATAATATAAACGGTGATGAGAAATGACAAAAAAATACACATTTACAGAGGAA
>ONPE01000129.1 GCA_900319615.1 uncultured Eubacteriales bacterium | reverse complement strand
TCGACATGGCGCAGGAACTGATGACCAAGCCCCGTGCCGTCGGCAGCGCCCTCGATAAGCCCGGGGATATCCGCCATGACGAAGGAAACGCCGTCGCCCATAGACACAACGCCGAGGGTGGGATTGATGGTGGTGAAATGGTAGTTGGCTATCTGGGGCTTCGCCTGCGATACGACGGAGATCAGAGTTGATTTGCCGACGTTCGGGAAGCCGACCAGGCCGACGTCCGCAAGGAGCTTTAGCTCGAGGGTGACCTCGAACTCTTCTCCCGGCATACCGGGCTTTGCAAAGCGCGGGGTCTGACGGGTCGGGGTGGCGAAGTGCTTGTTGCCCCAGCCGCCCTTGCCGCCCTTGGCTACGACGACGGGCTCCTTGCCGCTGAGATCGGCGATGATCCTGCCTGTCTCGGCATCCTTGACAAGGGTACCCACAGGCACCTTGACGATCAGGTCGTCGGCTGCCTTGCCGTACTTCCTGCCGCCGGAGCCGTCGGCGCCCTTCTTAGCCTCGAACTTGCGCTTATAGCGGAAGTCGGCGAGGGTGGAAAGATTGGAGTCGGCTACAAAGATGACGTCGCCGCCCTTGCCGCCGTCGCCGCCGTCGGGACCGCCCGAGGCGACGTATTTCTCACGGTGGAAGGCAACGGCTCCGTCGCCGCCGTCGCCGGCTTTTATCAGAATTTTCGCTTTATCTACAAACATAGTTACCTCGTTAGTGGATAGTGATTAGTGGTTAGTGGTTAGAAATAATTAAATAAGATGCAGCGATAAACAATCACTATCCACTAACCACTGAACACTAATCACTAAAATAATAGGGGCGGTAGAGAACCGCCCCAGTCAGTCTTACTGCTCGACAGGATAAACGCTCGCGCGCTTTCTGTCCTTGCCCATACGCTCAAAGCGTACAACGCCGTCAACCTTAGCGAAGAGAGAATCATCGGAACCGCGGCCAACATTGTTACCCGGGTGGATGTGTGTGCCTCTCTGCTTAACGAGGATGTTGCCGGCTAAAACGAACTGACCGTCAGCGCGCTTTACGCCGAGGCGCTTTGACTCGCTGTCACGACCGTTCTTAGTTGAACCCATACCTTTTTTATGAGCGAACAACTGCAGATTTATCTTAAGCATTACCTTACACCTCCGAATTTTTTACTTTTAGATACTTTGGATACTGCTCCGAGAGGGAGCTCAGATGAAGCCTCAAGCCCTCGAATAACACGCGGCACTGTTCGGCTTCGGATTCAGTCTTAACTTTAAGGTACATATTGCCATCTTTGTTCAGAAGAACAGGCTTAAGCCACAAAACATCGGTCACGGCGTTAGCCGTCATATACGCAGCGCTCGATACAGCGGCGCATAGTATCTCGGGACCCTTAGGATTCATATCCGAATGACCCATGATGTGGAAGCCGTAGATAGGCTCGGTACCGAAAAATTCGACCTTGATCATCAGGCGTTGATAGCCTTGATCTCAACCTTAGTGTAAGGCTGACGGTGACCCATCTTACGCTTCTCGCCCTTCTTGGGCTTGTAGGTGGATACGTAGATCTTCTTAGCCTTATCGGTCTTGATGACCTCGGCAGAGACCTTTGCGCCGTCAACATAAGGTGTGCCGGCCTTGATACCGTCGTCGGTGGCAACCGCTACAACGTCGAACTCTACAGTAGCGCCGTCTTCTGCATCGAGCTTCTCGATATAGATAACGTCGCCCTGCTCGACCCTGTACTGCTTACCGCCGGTCTCGATTACTGCGAACATTTTATCATTCCTTTTTCATAGACTCGCTACTCTCGGGTGGCGCAACCGTGCCAGACACAGGCGCACTTAATAAACCCACAGTATGCGGCTTATATACTATAACATAAAGGGCTTTTGATGTCAAGCGTTATTTTGCGGATCAAATGCAAATAAAAAATAGTTTCTCGCATGACAAAAGTGTATGCTCTTTCGATTAAAACAATTCCTCAGTCGCCATGCGGCGACAGCTCACTTTCCCAAAGGGAGCCTTTATTCAGACTGGATATGATAGGCTTTGAGGGTGTTCTGCATGAGCATGGCGATGGTCATGGGGCCTACGCCTCCGGGTACGGGTGTGATGTATGAGCATTTTTCTTTTACAGAATCAAAATCGACATCGCCGCAGAGCTTGCCGTTCTCGTCGCGGTTCATGCCTACGTCGATCACGACAGCGCCGTCCTTGACCATATCGGCTGTGACGAACTTCGCCCTGCCTACCGCCGCTACGAGGATATCGGCTTTCTTGGTGATATCGGAGAGATCCTTGGTGCGGCTGTGGGTGACGGTGACTGTGCCGTTCTCATGCAGCAGCAGCATAGCCATCGGCTTGCCGACGATATTGCTGCGGCCGATAACTACGCAGTTCTGACCCTCTACGGGGATATCGTAGTAATGCAGCATCTCCATGACGCCCGCAGGAGTGCAGGGTAAAAAGTCATAGTCCCCTATCATGATCTTGCCGACGTTATAGGACGAGAAAGCGTCTACGTCCTTTTCCACGGAAATAGCGGCTATGACAGCCTTATCGTCGATGTGCTTGGGTACCGGCAGCTGGCAGAGGATGCCGTTCACATCTTCCCTGTTATTGAGCTCCTCGATCAGCGCGATGAGCTCCTCCTGAGTGGTCTCGGCAGGTAAAGCGTACTCCAGAGAACGGAAGCCGACATACTCGCACGCCTTCTTTTTATTATTCACATATACTCTTGAAGCGGGATCGTCGCCGACGATGATAACGGCGAGAGTCACCTCTCTCCCCTCTTCCTTCAACGCGGATACCTCTTCGCGTATCCTGTCCTTTACGCTCTGTGAAACGAGCTTGCCGTCGATCAGCTTGTACATATATATCAACCTCTTTTCTTAGACTTTTTATAGTTTCTTTTGAATGTGCGCCCCTGCATACCGTCGTTCTTGTGGCGGTTGATGAACAGCAGGATGATACCTGCAAGCATTATCACCGCCGACACCAGCTGCGATACGCGGATATCGTAGCCGAGTATCTGAAACGGCAGATACAGGCTGTCGGTACGCAGACCCTCGACTATCATGCGCTCAAAGCCGTACCATACGAGATACAGATAGAATATCTGTCCGTGATATCGCTGGATCTTACGGTTCACGATGAACAGCACGAAGAACCCCAGAGCGCACCACACCGACTCGTACAAAAAGCACGGATGCACACCTTTGCCGCCGGTAGCCTCGCTGACCATGCGGAAGATGTTGTCGGTCTCGGTACCGAACGCCTCCTGATTGAAGAAGTTGCCCCATCTGCCGATTGCCTGACCGATCAAAAAGCCGGTCATCGTGACGTCAAGAATAGGCAGGAACTTCATGTGCCGTATCTTGGCGACTATCAAGCCGCCGATCAAAGCGCCGATTATCGAGCCGTAAACGGCTATACCGCCGTCGCGAATATCTATTATCTCAGCCGGATGTGCCGAGAAATAATCCCATCTGAACGCGACGTAATACGCGCGTGCGCCGATTATCGCGGTGATGATACCTACGATGACGCAGTCCATCAGCTTGCTTGCGTCTACATCATAGCGGTGGGCGTTGAAATACGCATACAGCACCGCGAGCAGCAGACCCGTGGCTATCAGTATGCCGTACCAGTAGATGTTGAAGGAGCCTATGGAGAACGCCACCCGGTTGACGGGCAGCTCGTTTATCCCTAAGCCCGGGAATGAAACATGATACATATATTAACCTCTTTTTCGATTTATCAGTCTTATCACTCTTGGGCGGTTATATCTCTGCACGATCACGAACGCGAGGTCGAACAGCGCGGCTATTACCGAGGTGATGATGAACACCGCCGGTTCGCCGAACCACGCCGTCGCGATTATAGGCAGAAAGCTGAGCGGGATGATCGTCTCATGCACAAGCTCAGCCTGACACATAGCCATCGCGATCTCCTCCCAGCTGTGCAGGGACGGATCGAACCGGGAGCTGTCAAAGGTCGGCAGATATTTCTTCCACTTCTTTACCCTGAGGATATCATACAGCTTCTTCTCAAACGGTTTCAGCTGATACCATGGATTGCTGAGATCGGCTATGTTGTGCATGAAGATGTTGAACAGCAGCCCGACGGCGAGCCTCATCCAGAAATGATACGCCGTAGTACCGAAGGTTATCGCGAGCGTGAGATACAGCCCGACCGCAGTAAAGCGATATAAAAGCGCGAAAATGACAGTAAGAATACCCGTCAAAGCCGCGATGGTTATAACGATTCGGCGCATATATAAAACCTCTGGATTACTGAATATGGTAACTCGCTTCGCTCAAACAAATAATACAATTCATCCGCCTCCGTTGGAGGCACCTTCCTTTCCCAAAGGAAGGCTTAAAGAGTCACGGGTTCAAGTCCCGTCACTCTCTTGTATAAGCAAATCAGGGAACGTCCGTATGGACAGTGGTGCGAGTGACTGCGCGGGATGTGGAGGATTTGTCCGCTATCGTTAACTGTACGCTGCTCCTGACGAAACAATTATCATCTCCACGCCCTAAAAACAGTCCACCGGACTGTTTTTTATACGGGCTTTCAAGTCCCGTCACTCTCTTGTATAAGCAAATCAGGGAACGTCCGTATGGACGTTCCCTGATTTGTGGTGCGAGTGACGGGACTTGAACCCGTACGTCAAAGACACACGCCCCTCAAACGTGC
>ONPE01000219.1 GCA_900319615.1 uncultured Eubacteriales bacterium | reverse complement strand
AACATGGACGAGTTCGCCATGGGCTCCTCGTGCGAGACCTCCTACTACGGCGGCGCGAAGAATCCGCACAGCCTCGACCACGTATCGGGCGGTTCCTCGGGAGGCGTTGCGTCTGCTGTTGGCGCTAACCTTGCCGTATACGGTCTTGGCTCCGACACCGGCGGCTCCATCCGTCAGCCGGCGTCCTTCTGCGGCATCGTCGGCTTGAAGCCGACCTACGGCGCGGTATCCAGATACGGTCTGATCGCTTACGCGTCGTCCTTCGACCAGATCGGCCCCATCACCCACGACGTTGAGGACGCGGCTATCGTCTTTGACGCTATCGCGAAGTATGATGATCGTGACTCGACCTCCCAGGGCAGCGAGCCTGCTCTGCCTACTCTCGACGACGATATAAAGGGCAAGAGGATCGGTATCGCCCGCGAGTACCTCGACGGCGTCCGCGAGGACGTCAAGCAGGCTGTTCTGGATGCGGCTAAGGCATATGAGGACATGGGCGCCGAGATCGTATGGTTCGATCTGCCCGAGCTGAAATTTGCCCTGCCGTGCTACTACATCCTCGCTATGGCTGAGGCTTCCTCTAACCTCGGCAGATATGACGGCATCCGTTACGGCTACAAAGCGGAGCACTACAACGGCACTCATGACATGATCTGCCGCACACGCTCCGAGGGCTTCGGCAAGGAGGTACAGCGCCGTATCCTGATGGGCACCTACGTGCTTTCGGCAGGCTACTACGACGCATATTATAAGAAGGCGGTCAATCTGCGCGGCGCTATCGTCGACGCCTTTGACAGAGCCTTTGAGAAGTGCGACGCGATCCTCGCTCCGACCGCTCCGGTCACGGCGTTCAAAAACGGCTATCTCTTCGGTGAAGAGACCGACCAGATCGAGCAGTATCTCAGCGATATCTGTACCGTCCCGGTCAACGCTGCCGGCTTGCCCGGTGTGTCGCTCCCCTGCGGAGTCGACGCCGAGGGTCTGCCCATCGGTATGCAGCTGATAGGCAAAAAGTTTGACGAAAAAACCATCCTCAACCTCGCTTACAAATATGAGCAGGCTGAGAACAAATATATCGAGACAAAGTGGGGTGTGAAGCTGTGAAATACGAACTGGTAGCCGGTTTTGAGACCCACGTAGAGCTGCAGACGAACACCAAGATCTTCTGCTCCTGCACCACCAAATTCGGCGGCGACCCCAACACCCACTGCTGTCCCGTGTGTATAGGTCTGCCCGGTACTCTCCCGAAGCTCAACGAGCGCGTCGTGGAGTACGCTATCATGGCGGGTCTCGCCACAAACTGTGAGATCGCCGAGATCGCGAAGATGGACCGCAAGAACTACTGCTATCCCGATCTGCCCAAGGCTTATCAGATATCCCAGTACGACAAGCCCCTGTGCGAGCACGGATATATCGGGCTTTCAAACGGCAGGAAGATCCGCATCCTGCGCATCCATATCGAGGAGGACGCAGGCAAGCTGATCCACAACCACGGCGACACCTACGTCGACTACAACCGCGGCGGCGTCCCGCTGATCGAGATCGTCACCGAGCCCGACTTCCGCTCGATAGATGAGGCGAAGGAGTACGTCGAGAAGCTCCAGCAGATCATGCGCTACATCGGCGTTTCCGACTGCCGTATGCAGGAGGGCTCCATGCGCTGCGACGTGAATATCTCCGTCCGCCCCGAGGGCTCTGAGAAGCTCGGCACACGTACCGAGATAAAAAATATGAACTCCATCACCAATATCGCCAAGGCGATGGAATACGAGTTCGAGCGCCAGGTCGATCTGATCGAGAGCGGCGGCGAGGTGGTTCAGGAGACCCTGCGCTACGACGACGTCTCCGGCACGACATCCTCCATGCGCTCCAAGGAGGACGCTCACGACTATCGCTACTTCCGCGAGCCGGATCTCGTCACCATAGCCGTACCGCGTGAGAGAGTGAAAGAAATAGAGGCACGCCTCCCGGAGCTCCCCGAGAGCAAGCTCAAAAGATATACCGAGGATTACGACATCCCCGAGAAGGACGCGGCTCAGCTGACGAAGTACCGCAGCATATCCGAGTTCTTCGATAAGGCGAGCGAGGGGCTCAAGGCTCCCAAGACCGCCTCGAATTTCATCATAGGTCAGATCTTCCGCCGTCTGGTCACCGAGGCTGACAAAGAAGCCTTCGATATCAAGGTCAGCGCAGATCAGCTCAACGGGCTGTGCAAGCTGCTCGAGAGCGGCAAGCTTAAGAACAACCTCGCAAAGACCGCGCTCGATAAGATGCTGGATACCGGCAAGCCCGTGACCGACTTCGTGAGCGAGTCCGATATGGCTGGTCTCGACGACGCCACCCTCACCGAGTATTGTCAGAACGCGATCAACGCGATGTCAGCCGCGGTCGCAGATTATAAAAACGGTAAGGAAAAGGCGCTCATGGCGGTGCTGGGCAATGTCATGAAGCAGAGCCGCGGCAGAGCGGACGCAGCGTCCGTCACCGCAAAGCTCAAAGAGCTCATAAAATAAGCATAACAAAAAAGGTTGCTGTACAAAGCTGTACGGCAACCTTTTGGTTTTTAACCTGACCGAACACACGCTCGGACATGAGCAGCGAAATGCCCATCAGCAGGATACATACGGCAAGCATGGCGATCAAAATGAAAAGTACGGTAAAATTTTTATTCTCCATAACATACTCCTATGTCGAATTATTCTTTTAAAGAATATATTGCGTCTGCTATCGCGGCGAAATCCGCGATAGTCAGCCGTTCGGCACGGGCGTTGACGTCGACCCCTGCCGTATCCAGTATATCACGCAGAATCTGCTTGTCAAGCGATAAGGATGAAGAAAGCGAATTGAGCACGGTTTTCCTCCGCTGGGCAAAGGCTCCCTTTATCACTCTGAAAAAGGTTTTCTCGTCCTTTGGGTGTACCGACGGCTCGTGCAGGGTCAGCCTGATGACTGCCGAATCCACCTTGGGAGCCGGCATGAACGAGCCCGACGATACCTTGAAGAGCAGCTCGGGATCGCAGTAGTACCGCACGGCGGCGGTGATCGCGGAGCTGTCGCGCGTGCCGGGTTCGGCGCACAGGCGAACGGCGGCTTCCTTCTGCACCATCACGGTGATGCTTTTGACGGGCAGACGCTCCTCGAGCAGCTTCATTATCACCGGAGAGGTGATGTAGTAGGGGAGGTTCGCGCATACGGCGACGTCCATGCCGCCGAACTCTTCATCTATCAGGCGGTGCAGATCAAGCTCAAGTATATCGGCGTTGATCACCTTTAGGTTATCGAACTCGCCGAGGGTCTCGTCGAGCACTGGCAGCAGGCGCTTGTCCAGCTCTACGGCGACGACCTTTTTCGCCCTTTTGAGCAGTTCGTTCGTCAGCACGCCGATACCGGGGCCGATCTCCAGTACGCCGAAGTTATCGCCCCTCACCGCGTCGTCCGCCATACGCGGACACACCGACGGATTTATCAGGAAGTTCTGCCCCAGCGCCTTGGAGAAGGTGAAGCCGTGACGGGAGAGGATATCCCGTATCACGCCTATATCTGTAAGTCTTTCCATGCGAGGGTACGCAGTCCTTTCGGGTATTTGTTTTTGAAGCGGCCGTTGCTCGCCTTGCCGAGTCCGAGGGTGATGCCGTTGACTACGGCGACAGCCCAGCCCTCGATCCAGAAGTCGAGCTCGAGCTCCTCGCCGCTGATATAGCGTGCGGTGATCTCGTCGTCAAA
>ONPE01000079.1 GCA_900319615.1 uncultured Eubacteriales bacterium | reverse complement strand
GAGCGCGCTGACGTAGACCGTACAATAGCTCAGGTCGTTAGTGACCTCTACGCGCACGATGGACAGAAAGCAGGAGGTGACCCTGGGATCCTTGAGCGTACGGAAGATGTCCGTCAGCTCACGGCGGATATCCTCCGTCGTCCTGCCGAGTTTATGATTAGCCATAATAATCTTTCCTCAGCGTCATTCCGAGGAGGCTTCAGCCGACGTGGGAATCCCCTTCCTCCTGCAACCGGTAGTAATGACAGGGGGATTGCCACGGTCGCTTTGCTCCCTCGCAATGACAGTTTGTAAAAATCTATATATTAATCCTCGCGATACTCCTCGATGGTGAAGACCTCGAAGATATCGCCTTCCTTGATGTCGTTGTACTTTTCAAGTCCGATACCGCACTCGTAGCCCTCGGCGACCTCTTTGACGCTGTCCTTGAAGCGCTGGAGGGAGCCGATGTTGTCGTCGGCGATGATGATGCCGTCGCGTACAACGCGGACGCCCGCGCCGCGCTGGATCTTACCGCTCTTGACATAGCAGCCGGCGATGTTGCCGACGGACTTGATGCGGATGACGTTGCGCACCTCGGCGGTACCGAGGATGACCTCGCGCGTTTTGGGAGCAAGCATACCCTTCATCGCGCTCTCGATCTCTTCGATGCAGTCGTAGATGACGCGGTACATACGCATATCCACGCCGTCGCGCTCGGCGTTAGCCTGAGCTGTGGCGTCGGGACGAACGTTGAAGCCGACGATGATGGCGTTACTTGCGTTGGCGAGCATGACGTCGCTCTCGTTGACAGCGCCGACAGCGCCGTGGATGATGTTGACGCGTACTTCGTCGTTGGAGAGCTTCTCGAGGCTCTGGCGTACCGCCTCTACGGAGCCCTGTACGTCAGCCTTGACGATGATCTTGAGCTCCTTGACCTCGCCGAGCTTCATCTGATCGAAGAGGTTGTCGAGAGTGACCTTGGTGCGGGCGTTGAACTCCGCCTCCTTAGCCTCGTGCTTGCGCTGCTCTACGAGCTCGCGTGCGAGGCGCTCGTCGGTGACGGCGTTGAAGGTATCGCCGCCGGTCGGTACGTCGTCGAGACCCGTGATCTCTACCGGGATGGAGGGGCCTGCGGTGTTGACGCGGTTGCCCTTGTCATCGGTCATTGCGCGGACATGACCTACAGCCATGCCTGCGACGACGATATCGCCGGTGTGGAGAGTACCGTTCTGTACGAGGATGGATGCAACGGGGCCGCGGCCCTTATCGAGGCGAGCCTCGATGACCGTACCCTTAGCGGCGCGGTCGGGATTGGCTTTGAGCTCCTTCAGAACCATCTCGAGGAGGTCGTCGATGCCCATGCCGGTCTTGGCGGATACGGGCACGCAGGGCGTGTCGCCGCCCCACTCCTCGGGGATGAGCTCATATTCGGTGAGCTGCTGCTTGACATGCTCGGGGTTGGCGCCCGGCTTATCCATCTTATTTATCGCGACGATGACGGATACTCCCGCCGCCTTCGCGTGGTTGATAGCTTCTACGGTCTGCGGCATGATACCGTCGTCCGCAGCTACGACGAGGATAGCGATATCCGTTACCTGTGCGCCGCGTGCGCGCATGGTGGTGAACGCCTCGTGACCGGGCGTGTCGAGGAAGGTGATGTCGCGATCGTTGATGTTGACGCGGTACGCGCCGATGTGCTGGGTGATGCCGCCTGCCTCGGTCGCGGTAACGTGAGCGTTGCGGATATAGTCGAGCAGGGAGGTCTTGCCGTGGTCGACGTGACCCATGACTACGACTACCGGAGCGCGCTCGATGAGGTTCTCATCCGAATCCTCGCTGTCGTCGATGATGCGCTCTTCTATGGTGACGACTACCTCACGCTCTACCTTCGCGTGGAACTCCATCGCGATGAGGGAGGCTGTGTCGAAATCGACAACGTCGTTCGCGGTGACCATGGTGCCCATGAGGAACGCCTTCTTCACGACCTCGGCTACGGTAGCCTTGAGCTTTAACGCAAGGTCGCCGATGGAGATCTCGTCGGGGATCTCGACGGTCATCTTCTTGGCGCGGCGCTCCTTCTCGATACGCTCCATACGCTCGCGCTCTGTCTCGCGCTTTGCGGAGCGGCGGTTCTTCTGCTTCGAGCGCTGGTTGATCTTCTGCTTCTTCGAGGACATATTGTTCTCGTTTTTGACCTTATCGAGAGCAAGGTCGTCGTACTTCTGGTTATAGCGGTCGACGTTGACCTCGGCGGCGCCGGTATCTACGATACGACCCGTGCCGCGCTTGGACTTGATCTCGGATTTGAGGTCGATGTCGGCGGTCTTGTCGACCTTGGGCTTTTGCTGCTGTGCGGCGGCGGGCTGCTCGGGGGTCTGCTTCTTCGCAGACTCGGGGCGCAGCCGGTTCTTCGCCTCTTCGCGGCGCTTCTTCTCCTCTGCCCTGCGCTGCTCAGCCTCTTCCTCCTTCTTTCTGATGGCGTCCTCGCGGACTGCGAAGTAGGCGGAGAGATCCGACACCGCGTTCTTCTGTGTATAGTAATCGAAGATGAAGTTGAGTTCATCCTCGGTGAGTGTGGTCATAGCCTTCTTATCCGAGCCCAGCTTTGTCTTGAGCACGGAGATGACATCCTTGGTCGCGACGTCAAGGTCTGTGGCCACCTCTTTGACTTTATATTTTATCATAATAGCCATGGTAATTCCTCCTAATCGGTCAGTTTAACTGTTGATCGGATAACAGTACGAGAATCTTCTTTGCAAAGCCGTGATCGGTAGTGCATACGATACCGCAGTGCTTGCCTAAGGCGAAGCTCAGCTCTTCCTTGCTGCGGGGCAGCATACGCGCCGGCACATCGTGACTGTGGGCGGCTCTGAGCACCTGCTTGAGGCTGTTGTCGGATACGTCCGAGGCGTACAGCACCAAAACTGCCTTGCCGTCGCACACGGCACGCGTAACCGTATCTGCACCGGATATCAGGCAGCCTGCGCGCTTGCACAGCCCGAGGAAGCTGAGGAGCTTATCGTTACTCACCGAGCTCTCTCCTCATAGCGTCGTAGATATCGGGCTCGATCTGCGCAGAGAACGCGCGCTCGAGGCGGCGAGCCTTCTGCGCCTTGTCAAGACAGGCGATATCCCTGCAGATATACGCGCCCCTGCCGGGCTTTTTGCCCTTGAGGTCGACGGATATCTCGCCCTCCTTGTTGCGGACGATGCGTACAAGCGTGCGCTTGTCTTTCATCTCGCCGCAGCCTATGCACTTTCTAAGCGGTATCTTTCGCTCAGCCATAAAGATTCTCCTAATTAATCAGTTTCCTCAGTTTCCTTGTCGTCTGTTTCTTCACCCCAGAAGCCTGACTCGGGGCGGATATCTATTTTATAGCCTGTCAGCTTGGCTGCAAGCCTTACGTTCTGACCCTTGTTGCCGATAGCCAGCGAGAGCTGACCGTCCGGCACGGTCGCCTTGCACGCCTTGGTGCCGTCCTCGGCGAGCTCTACCTTGACGACGTTCGCAGGCGAGAGAGCCGCCGCGATGAACTTGGTGGGGTCGTCGTCATAGAGCACGATGTCGATCTTCTCGCCGCCGAGTTCCTCGACGATGGTGTTGACGCGGGCGCCCCTTGCGCCTATGCACGCGCCTACAGCGTCCACCTCGGGATCCTCGGAGAAGACAGCCATCTTGGTGCGGGAGCCGGCCTCGCGGGAGATGGACTTGATCTCGACGGTGCCGTCGTAGATCTCGGGGATCTCCTTCTCAAAGAGGCGCTTGACAAAATCGGGATGGGTACGGGAGATTATCGCTCTCGGGCCGCGGTCGGTCTCCTTGACGCCGGCTACATACACCTTGACGGTGCCGCCCTCGCGCAGGACGTCGGTGTCGATCTGCTCGCTGCGGGGCAGGACGGTGACGGCGTTGCCGAACTTCAAAGTCGCGTTGCCGGTGACGGGGTCGACGCGCTCGACGGTGGCGGTGGCGATCTCCTGAGCCTTTGACTGGAACTCGACAAGCATCTGATCCTTCTCGCCGTCGCGGATGCCCTGACGGATGACGGAGCGTGCCGTCTGCACGGCTATGCGGCCGAACTGCTTGGGCTCGAGCGGTATGCCTACCTCCTTGCCTACCGCGGCGCGTTTAGAGATGACCAGAGCGTCCTCGAGGGAGATCTCGAAGTTCTCGTCCTCTACCTCATCGACAACGGTCTTGAGCAGCTTGACCGAGAAGGTGCCCTTGTCGGCGTCCATCTTGATCTCTACGTTCTCGTTGCCGCCGTAGAGGTTCCTGCAGGCGGTGACGATAGCTTTCTTTATCTGAGTTATCATGTACTCGGCAGGTATACCTTTCTCTTTCTCGAGGAGTCTGAGCGCCTCGAAGAGTTCTTTATTGCTTGCCATTTTTCCAACCATTCCTTTCTGTATATGAAATAGGATTTATAAACTGCTTTCGGCTCCCTTGTGTAAAGGGAGCTGTCATCCGTGAGGATGACTGAGGGATCGCATCAGTTGCTCGAGCAAAGCGAGAAACATGATAATACAGGTGGATCGCTTCGCTTAATTTTTCAATCCCTCCGGGCACGCAAGCGCGCCCACCTCCCTTTCCCAAAGGGAGGCTGATCAGTCAAAGTCGTCCAGCTTGATGTAAGCCGCGTCTTTTTTGTTGATCGTAACGGTGTTCTCGCCGCTGTGATCGGTGATCGTGACCTCGCCGTCGTCATAGCCGGTGAGCACGCCCTTGAAGTCCTTGCCGATGCCGTCGATCGGGCGGAACATCCTGACCATGATATCGGCGCCGATGAAGCTCTTGAAGTGCTCGGGCTTTATCAGCTCGCGCTCGACGCCCGGTGAGCTGACCTCGAGGATGTACTCGCCCTCGATGGGGTCGGCTTTGTCGAGCGGCTCGTCTATAGCGCGCGACATCTTCTCACAGTCGTTGATGTCCACGCCGCCGTCTTTGTCGATGAAGATACGCAGATACCACTGCGAGCCCTCTTTGAGATAGCGCACATCCCATATCCTCAGCCCGAGGCTCTCGGCGATGGGGGCGGCGAGCTCCTCGACTACGGCGACCGTGTTTTTCTTTTTGCTGTCAGCCAAGCTATCACTCCCTGTTCATTATCGGTCAATATCGCCGATACGGTATACAATACTGATATCAGTCAAAACACTTTAGCATTTTTTGCGATATGTTTCGTTTAATAATATGTTATAGATTTATCGAAGCATCAGTATAACAATAACAAAGAGCGGGTCCGTCAAGACCCACTCTTCAATCATACCGTATCTTACTGTGGTTATTTTAGCACTTTTACGGTGCATTGTCAAGTGAATGGTGCCCAAATATACGCTGTCATAACGCCTCTAAACTGCTCAAAACATACTAATAACGGTTAATATGATAGACTGCCGAGGATATTTTTTCAAAAAAGTATTGACATTTCGGGATTTATCTGGTATTATAACACCAACCTACTTGATTGGTGGGGTGATTGGAGGTAAGATTATGAAACGAATGTGCAAGCGATGTCGAAGCTGAAAACATCAGGCGATCACAAGCCCGACCGATAAAACACTATCCCTCACGGGGACGGCAACATTTCTTTCACAGGAACAACGTCATTACAAATAACTTTACAAATCAAAACAATTACTATATAATAAGGAGAATCATTATGTCAAACATCTATAGATCCGCCGACCTGCTTATAGGAAAGACTCCCCTTTTGGAGCTCTCGCACATCGAAAAGAACCTCGGGCTGAACGCAAAGATCATCGCTAAGCTCGAGTATTTCAACCCGGCAGGCTCTGTAAAAGACCGCATCGCCAAGGCTATGATCGACGACGCAGAGGCAAAGGGTCTGCTCAAGGAAGGCTCAGTCATCATCGAGCCCACCTCCGGCAACACCGGCATAGGTCTTGCGGCGGTAGCAGCCGCCAGAGGCTACCGCATCATCATCGTGATGCCCGAGACGATGAGCGTGGAGCGCCGTCAGCTGATGAAGGCATACGGCGCCGAGCTCGTGCTCACCGACGGAGCAAAGGGCATGAAGGGCGCCATCGCCAAGGCTCAGGAGCTCGCCGACGAGATCGAGGGAGGGTTCATCCCCGGCCAGTTCGTGAATCCCGCCAACCCCGCGGCGCACTTTGCGACGACCGGCCCCGAGATCTATGAGGACACCGACGGTCAGGTGGATATCTTTGTAGCAGGCGTCGGCACCGGCGGCACGATCACCGGCGTAGGCAAATATCTGAAAACCAAAAATCCCGAAGTAAAGGTAGTTGCGGTGGAGCCTGCATCATCCCCCGTGCTCTCCAAGGGCACCGCAGGCGCGCACAAGATACAGGGCATCGGCGCAGGCTTTGTGCCGGATGTTCTCGACACAGAGGTGTATGACGAGGTCATCGCCGTAGAGAACGACGACGCCTTTGAAGCAGGCAGGCTGATCGGCAGATCCGAGGGCGTGCTTGTAGGTATCTCGGCAGGCGCGGCTGTGCACGCGGCTATAGAGCTCGCGAAACGCCCCGAGAATGCAGGCAAGAACATCGTCGTCCTCCTGCCGGATACGGGCGACCGCTATCTGTCGACTCCGCTGTTCCAAGACTGACGACACAGACGGCTTCGGGTAAAACCGGAGCCGTATTTATTTAGGCGGCGCCGCACGATTCGTACATCCGAACCCTGCGGTATTGCCTTAAAGGAGGTATATGAAATGAACACCAAACACTCAGACCGCACCTTACGCATTGTCATCGCCTCGATGTTCTCGGCGATGATAGCGGTGATGACCGCATTCATCCAGATCAAAACGCCCACCGGCGGCTACGTCCACCTCGGCGACGCGATGATCTATCTAACGGCGTGCTTTTTGCCCACGCCATACGCTCTCGCGGCTTCCGCCATCGGCGGAGGCATCGCCGACCTGCTTGTCTACCCCGAGACCCTGATCTACACCGTGATAATAAAGGCGCTGAACAGCCTCTTCTTCAGCTCCAAGGGCGACAAGCTGCTCACAAAGCGCAATATGCTGATGACGATACCCTCGGGACTGGTGACGGTTATCGGCTACTCGCTCTCGAAGCTGATTCGCCAGCTGCTCGCGGGCGACAGCCTCGGCTCGGCAGTAGTAGTCTCGCTTTGGAAGATGCCCGAGAACGCGATCCAGGCAGTCGCGTCGGCGGTGATCTTCTTCCTGATAGCAGCCGCCTTCGACAAAGCCGACATCAAAACCCGCATCCTCGGCTAAGAGGCACGCGCGCTCTTTTAGTACACCATACTGTTCTGTCAGATATCGTCAGAAGTGAGATTGATCACGGCGTTGGGATATTTATAATAGTTAGGAATTAGGAGTTAGGAGTTAGGAATTGATGGAGGGCTCTTCCTCAGCCGGAGACGGCACCCCTCTGTCGCTTCGCGACACCTCCCCCACGGGGGAGACCCCCTCACCTGTTTTTTAGTATGCCATACAGTTCCGTTTGATGTCGTCCGAAGTGAGATAGATCACTGCTTTTGGATATAGTTCATACGGTTCACTCGAAAACGTCAAACAGAGAGTTGTAGGGTACGGCATTTATGACGTACCGGACTCACAGCGTCATTCGCGAAGCGATAGGTCGCAGTTGCTTCGCATTTGAAACAGATTAATCGGATAGGTAACGGTACGTCGGACACGCGTGTCCAAATGTCGTACCCTACCACTCTCACTGACTCGTTTGGCAGAAAAGCCATCGAAAATACCATTCAAAAAAGAGTCGAGAACGATGTTGCCATAATACAGTTATTATAATCCAAAAGCCGTCAGGCTTTCCCACCACCGTTCACCGTTCTCCGTTTTCCGTTCTCCATTAGCCCTCCAAGCGCCGTGATAAATACCTTTCTGAAAA
>ONPE01000112.1 GCA_900319615.1 uncultured Eubacteriales bacterium | reverse complement strand
TGATGACAGCCTTATCGCCAACGGTGAGGTCGTCAGAGTTACCGAAGACAGCCTTGGTAAGACCTGTAGCGTTTATCTTGATCAGCGCGACGTCCACCTCGGGATCGGTACCGATAAGGGTAGCGTCATAGCTGTCGCCGGAGCGTGTGGTGACCTTGATCGAGCTTGCGCCGTCGATGACATGGTTGTTGGTGACGATATAGCCGTCGTCGCTGATGATAACGCCGGAGCCTGCGCCCTGAGCGATATACTGGCCGTAGAAGGAGTTGGTCTGCATGATCTCGGTGGTGATCTCTACCACGGTATCCGCCACCTCGCCGGTGATCTCGGCGGTAGTCTTATCCTGCAGCTGATCCTTATCCGCTACCACGGCGTCGGTGTTGACCTTGTGGATGACCATGGTGTCGTTTGCGGTGTCCTCATACTGCGCCTGATTCATCCTCATCGCCAGGAGGCTGCCGCCGAAGCCCGCTACGCCCGAGAACAGGATGCAGCATATCAGCAGGACTGCCATGCCGCCCTTTGAAATGCCGCCGCTCTTCTTCTCTTTCTTGCGCTTGTTGTTGTCTGCAGCAGCGGTCTGCTGTGTGCTCTGCTGAGCGTTATAGGTGTTCTGCGCGCCTGTGTTCGGCTGTGTGAAGCTCTTGTGATAGAAGCCGTCGTTGTACGGGAGCTCCTGTGTATCTACCCGATAATCTCTTGACGGGCGCTCGGTGTACGAGGGCTTTGGCTGAGCCGGCTGATAAGAGCCGTAGGAGTTCGAGTAGATGTTGCGGTTCTGTACGGGGCCGGGATCCGGCTCGCGATACGGGAAGGAGCTGTAATCAACACCGTTATCCTTCGCCGCGTCATACTGAGGAGCGGTATCCGCCGCGTCGCTCTGAGGATCCGCGTCCGCCTCGTTATACTGAGGCGCCGATTCGATCACATCGTCCTCAGCCGCCTCGATATACTGAGGTACCGGTTCGATCACATCGTCAGCAGGCGCTGCGTCGATCTGAGGAGCACTTTCCTCGGGGGTCTCGCTGTTGATAAGTCTCTCTGTGACTTCCTTCTCGTTATCTTTATCGAATTCATTCCAAAAGTTCTCTGACATAATATATACCTCCTGAATCTGAATATTTGATTTCGGTTTTTGTTTTGGTTGAGTACCCTTTCTCTTGAGTACGGCTTTATTATATGTTGTCAATGTGAAACGAATCTGATACGCATATTAAAGATATTTGAAATAAATATGAACAAATTATGAACAAGCATATCCTGCTATACTATTTATATTATATCCGGACAGCCGCAATCTATATATCAACTGCGGATGTAACGGCGATCTCAGCCATAAAAAAAGGCGACGCCGCTTATACGGTATCGCCTGTATACATTATATATCGCTTTTTATTTATCATTTCTCTGACGGTCTATGACCATCTGCAGATACGGCAGCAGCTCGAAGCCCATGCGCTCATACAGCCTCATGGCGCCCTTGTTGTGATCCTCTACCTCGAGCCTGAGCCTCATGATGCTTTTATCGCTTTTGAGCCACTCGAAGAACTCGGTAGCCAAGCCCTTTGAGCGGTGCTCCGGGTCGATGTAAATCTCTTCGATGGTGACAGACAGACCGCCTGCCTCCTGTGAAAAGGTCCTCGAGAGCAGGACAAAGCCGCACGGCTCTCCCCCATCCTCAAATATATAGCCTGTGACGTAGGTATCGGAGCGCATCATCTCGTCAAAGGTCACGCGGTAGTTCTCGGTCGGCACGGGAGCGTTCACAACGTCGGTGTGATAAAAGATATCGGCGTACCTGTAATACATCTCCCTGTCGGCTTCGGTTATTTTTCTGAACATAAGGCGCCTCAGTACACACGTATACCGAAAAGCCTCGCGGCGTTGCGGTACATGATATTCTCGCCGTCCCAGCGGCTGAGCATGGCGCGGAACTCGTTGAAGTACTGCTGATACAGCGAGCGCTCGCCGAATTTATTGTGCAGATAGGTATCGGGGCCGTCGATGGGGTTGTCGGAGCCGAAGAGTATCTTGCCGCTGCCCCACAGGCTGACAGCCTTGAGCACGCTGTTGACAGGCACCCATGTGGTGTCGCCGTAGAGGTTGTCCGCCATACCGAGCAGCTCTATAGCCTCGCTGTTGTCGGTGCCGAGATCCATGTGCACCATCACAAAGTCGATGTCAGGGTGCTTCATTGCGGCGTTGAGCAGATGTATCGAGCGAGCCTCCTCACAGCCGCCCGTATGCGAGACCACCGGCAGATGATAGCGGCGGGCTATGTCGTAGACGAACTCGATCTCCGGGTCGTCGGGTGCGACACGGGAATGGAAGGGATGGAGCTTCAGCCCGTAAACAAGGCTGCGGTTCTTGTCGAGCAGCTCCATGAAGTCGTCGTCGGGGCGTTCCGTCGCGACCTTGAGCCACGGCATCGCGCCGATGCGCTCGGGATATGCTGCGGCGAATTCGAGAGTCTCGCGGAAGATCTCGTTCTGCGACTTCTGAAAATACGACGATATCGGTCTGCCTTTGTCGTCAAACTCTGCCGCTTCAACGTTGGATACTAAAGAAAAGTCGATGTTGTAGCGCTCCATCGAATAGAGCACATCCTCGCGGGTCATATCGTTGCCGAGCATATGCCCGATATGAACATGCGTATCTATTATCATCAAATCACCGCCCTCTGTATCATACACAGATATTCTATCACAAATATTACGGAGATTCAACATATTTGTAACAAATACATCGACGTATTACAGCATAATTTGTAATATTCAATTTATATCCGCATATTTACTCATGAATTTGATATTTTGCAACAAATTCCACAAATAAGAGGTTGACTTTTTCGGTCGGTTTATGTAGAATAACTATGTTGTCAAATTTTATTCTTTTAGAAGGTGCAGATATGGGCATTTTTAACGATACCGACAGATACTACTTCCATCAGGGAACCAGCTACGAGGTCTACAAGAAGATGGGCGCTCACCTGACGAACGAGAACGGCGAAAGCGGAACGCGCTTCGTCGTATGGGCTCCCAACGCACGCGACGTCAGCGTCATCACAGATACAACCGGCTGGGATAACGAGTATCACATGGAGCGCTCCGACGACGGCATATGGGAAGTCTTCGTACCCGGAGCATCCAAAGGCACCGCCTACAGATACGTCATCATGGGTCCCGACGGACTAAAGCGTGAGAAGAGCGACCCCTATGCGTTCAGCTCACAGCTCCGTCCGCTCAACGCATCTGTAGTATACCCCTTGGAGGGCTACGGCTGGAAGGACGGCGAATATCTCAGCCGCCGTGATAACTCCAAGGTGGTCGAGAAGCCGATGGCTATCTACGAGGTACACCTCGGCTCATGGAAGAAGGATTACAAGAACGCCGACGACTACGACGGCTTCCTCAACTACCGCGAGCTCGCCGACGAGCTTACCGAGTACATCAACTTCATGGGCTACACCCACATCGAGCTCATGGGCATTTGCGAGTACCCCTTCGACCCCTCGTGGGGCTATCAGGTCACCGGTATGTACTCCCCCACCGCGCGCTACGGCGACCCCGACGACTTCCGCTACATGGTCGACAAATTCCACCGCAGCGGCATATCCGTCATCCTCGACTGGGTGCCGGCGCACTTCCCCAAGGACGACTTCGCCATGAGCAGCTTTGACGGCACTCCGCTGTATGAGTCGGGCGATCCCCTGCGCGCCGAGTTCCCGATCTGGGGCACCAAGGCTTACGACCACGGCAAGCCCGAGGTGCGCTCCTTCCTCATCTCAAGCGCGTTCTACTGGATAAATGAATTCCACATCGACGCCCTGCGCGTCGACGCGGTAGAGGCTATGCTTTACGCCGATTTCAGCCGTCCTCATTACAGACCCAACATCCACGGCGGTCACATCAACCTCGAGAGCGAGGACTTTTTGAAGCAGCTGTGCAGCGAGGTCACCGGCAGGACGGGCGCATATATACTTGCCGAGGATTCTTCCGTCGAGCAGGGCATCACCGAGGACGTACACAAGGGCGGCTTGGGCTTCACCTTCAAGTGGAACCTCGGCTGGATGTACGATACCCTGTCGTACTTCTCGCATGAATTCCACGATCGCCGCAACTTCCACCATGTTCTCACCCACACCCCCGACTACGCCTTCACTGAGAACTTCGTCCTCGTGCTCTCTCACGACGACGTTTGCCCCGGCAAGAAGTCGATATACGGCAAACAGCCCGGCAGCCATCTTGACCGCTTCGGCGGCGCTAAGGCGCTGTACACCCTGCAGTTTACCCACCCCGGCAAAAAGCTGCTGTTCATGGGTCAGGACTTTGCCCAGATAAACGAATGGAACTATGACAGGAGCCTCGACTGGCACCTCACGAACGATCCCGGTCACCGCGACGTCATGATGACTGTGAGGAGTCTTATCTCGATATACAAGAGATTCCCGGTGCTCCACTCCGACTCTAAAGACAGCAAGATCTTCGAGTGGGTCAACCGCAACTTTGCCGAGGCGAACATCATCAGCTTTATCCGCAAGAATCCGTGGAACTACGACGGAGCCCTGCTGATCATCTGCAACTTCTCCCCGTGGAATCACGACGGCTTCGCCTGCGGCGCTCCCGTCGAGGGCGGCTATGAGCGGATCTTCAGCACCTACGACAACCTCCCCGGCTGCGGAGGCCCCGAGGAGCTGGGCGGCTGCCCCGTCATCCATACCCAAAGGAACGTATACGACGGCAGACCCTTCCGCCTGAACTACGGTCTGCGCCCCTTCGAGTGCGTCATACTCAGGATCCCAAGCTGAACCGATAATAAACTTCTCCGTTGCAAGCGCTAAAGTGTCCACCGAACACTTTACCCTCGCTTTGCTCAGACGGGGTATTATACCCATTTATATCGGTTGAGATTGCCACGGGGCGCATTTCAGATCGTCATTGCGAGGAGGAACATGGTTCCGACGCGGCAATCTCAACCTAAACCTTTGCGCCCCTCGCAATGACAATTATAATAAAACGTCCGACCTTCACACGAAAACCGGACGTTTTTTATATTCGGTTTATAAATTCACGGATTAATTCGCTGTATCTGATTATATAAGATATTTTTCTTTTAAAGAATCAATTTCCGCATCTGATATACTCATAGCGTCGCGGATATAGCCGGATACGGAGCCGTATTCCTTTTTGAGCCATGCG
>ONPE01000077.1 GCA_900319615.1 uncultured Eubacteriales bacterium | reverse complement strand
GGAGCGCTTTATAGTCTGAACGGCATGGACGGTACTGTAGTCGAACTCTACGCCCTGACCGATACGGATCGGGCCCGCGCCGAGCACGATGATCTTCTTCATATCCGAGAGGCGCGACGCATTCTCGCCTGTATAGGAAGAGTAGAGATACGCGATATACTTGCCTGTATGCAGGGTATCGACCATCTTGAAGATGGGTGTGATGCCGTTTTCTTTTCTTGTATTATAAATGTCGATCTCGGGAACATCCCACAGGTTGGAGATGTACTTATCGGAGAAGCCCATGATCTTAGCAGCCTTAAGGGTCTCGATATCGCCCTTGCTCTCTTTGATGGTGTTCTCCATATCGACGATCTTCTTGAAGCTCTCGAGGAAGAGCTCGGTGATCATGGTGATCTTGTGGAGCTTTTCGATAGCAGCGCCGCGTCTGAGCAGCTCGAATATCGCGTAGACGTTATCGTCCTTGAACTCTTCGATGTAGCTGTAGAGCTCGTCGTCGGTGTAGCTGTCGAATTTCGCGAGATGGAAGTGACACACGCCGGTCTCGAGAGAACGAACCGACTTGAGGCAGCACTCCTCGAGGGTGGAGCCGATGCCCATGACCTCGCCGGTAGCCTTCATCTGGGTGCCGAGGGTGTTGGGAGCGTCGGCAAATTTATCGAACGGGAATCTCGGGAACTTTGCCACGATATAGTCGAGCGAGGGCTCGATCGCGGCGGTACCGCCTGCGACCGGTATCTCTTCAAGAGCCATGCCCATGGCGATCTTCGCGGTGACTCTCGCTATCGGATAGCCCGAAGCCTTCGAAGCCAGAGCGGAAGAGCGGGATACTCGGGGATTTACCTCGATAAGGTAATATTCGCTGGAGGTCGGATTGAGCGCGAACTGCACGTTGCAGCCGCCCTCGATCTTCAGCTCGCGGATGATCTTGATAGCGCTGTCGTTGAGCATCTTCAGATCCTTCTCGTTGAGCGAGAGGATCGGAGCCACAACGATGCTGTCGCCGGTATGTACGCCTACGGGGTCGACGTTCTCCATACCGCAGATAGTGATAGCAGTATCGTTAGAGTCGCGCATGACCTCGAACTCTATCTCTTTATAGCCCTTGACGGACTTCTCTATAAGCACCTGATGCACGGGGCTGAGCTTGAAGGCGTTCCTGCCGATCTCGATCAGCTCTTCTTCGTTATCCGCAAAGCCGCCGCCGGTACCGCCGAGGGTGAACGCGGGACGAAGCACAACCGGGTAGCCTATATCCTGAGCAGCCTTCTTTGCCTGTTCAAGATCATATGTGATCTCAGACGGGATGACGGGCTCGCCGATGGACTCGCACATCTCTTTGAAGAGCTCTCTGTCCTCGGCACGCTCTATACTCTCGGACGAGGTGCCCAGCAGCCTTACGCCGCACTCTTCGAGGATGCCCTTGCGCTCGAGCTGCATCGCGAGGTTCAGACCCGTCTGTCCGCCGATACCGGGGACGATCGCGTCGGGGCGCTCATAGCGCAGTATCTTCGCGATATACTCGAGGGTGAGGGGCTCCATGTAGACCTTGTCCGCTATCTGGGTATCGGTCATGATAGTGGCAGGGTTAGAGTTGCACAGGATGACCTCATAGCCCTCCTCCTTGAGCGCTAAGCACGCCTGGGTGCCCGCGTAGTCGAACTCGGCGGCCTGACCGATAACGATAGGGCCCGAGCCGATGATAAGCACCTTTTTCACATCTGTTCTTTTTGCCATTTTTCATACCTCCAAATGTATCTTTCAGTTGTCATTCCGAGGAGGGACACCGTCCCGACGCGGGAATCCCCTTCCTCCTGCAAGCAGCATTAATAACAGGGGGATTGCCACGGCTCCGGCGGAGCCTCGCAATGACGCGTTATTGGTTAAGCTGATAAACCGCCTTGCCGTCCTTTACGGTCAGCAGGCAGACTCCGCTGAGCCTCCATCCCTCGAACGGAGTAGCCCTGCCCATAGACAGGAACTCGCCGGGGTCGACGACAAATTCTCTGTCGAGATCCCAGACCGAATAATCCCCCTTCTTCATCGGGATGTTGAAGCGTTTTCTCGGATTCACCGCCAGCAGCTCCATGAGCCGCTCCAAGGTGATGACGCCGGTCTTGACGAGCTTTGTATACAGTATCGGGAACGCCGTTTCTATACCGACGATACCGAAGGCGCTTTTCTCCAAGCCCCTTGATTTTTCCTCGGCAGAATGAGGCGCGTGGTCGGTGGCGATCATATCTATCGTGCCGTCCTGTATGCCCTGTATCAGAGCCTCGCGGTCGGCCTTGTCGCGCAGCGGAGGATTCATCTTGAAGCGCCCGTCCTCCTGCAGATCGGAGTCGTCCATGACAAGATAATGCGGCGCGGTCTCGCAGGTGATATCAACGCCCCGAGCCTTCGCCTCGCGTATCAGAGCAACGCTCTCTTTTGTGGAGATGTGACACACATGATAGCCGCAGCCGGTCTGCATGCACAGCTCGATATCGCGCTTTATCGGGCGCCACTCGCTCTCGGAGCAGATACCGCGGTGACCGTGCGCCCTTGCGTAAGCGCCGTCGTGGATGTAACCTCCGCGCAGCAGGCTGTTGTCTTCACAGTGGGCGACGATCAGCTTGCCGAGCTTCTTTGCGCGGGTCATGGCTTCGCGCATCATCTCTTCGTCCTGCACTCCTCTGCCATCGTCCGAGAAGGCGACCGCATCCGCAGCCATGCCCTCGAGATCGGCGAGCCTCTCTCCCCTCTCGCCCACGGTTATCGCGCCGTAGGGCAGGACGTCGATCACCGCGTCACGGGCGATGATATCGCGCTGGACGCGCAGGCTTTCGACGCTGTCGGGGACGGGATCCAGGTTAGGCATCGTGCACACGGCGGTGTAGCCTCCGCGTGCGGCAGCCCTTGAACCGGTAGATATTTTTTCTTTATAAGAAAAACCCGGCTCGCGAAAATGCACATGCACATCACAAAAGCCGGGAAGGGCGATAATATTATCCGAACAGCCGGAAAGAGCGGTCGGGCAGAAAAGGGCGCTGTCGACCTCGGGCAGGAATTCATTCATGCCGATCTTCTCAAATATATCCGTCTTTATGCCCATATCCATGCTCCTTTCCGTGTCAGGGCAACTCCGCACAGCTGAAAAGCGGTATTGCCTTAAAGAAAAAGCCTCACCCGAGGCGAGGCTGAATATGCTGAGTCCCGGATGTCTCCATCCGTATACAGATTATCGAATCTTGTCGATATCACAGTATCGCCTTAAAGATTTGTTGTTTGTATTTTAACACAGCAGAGTATTTATGTCAAATAGGTTTATTCTTCTAATAGCGCAATAATTCTGGTGATTTTGCCTAAAATCACAGATTATTATTCTGTGCGGGAACAACACACAGGTTATCAGAAAAATTACGGCGTGATCAGCGCATAAGTACCGGCGACAGACCGCTCAAATCAAAAGTGAAGCCGGAGTTTCTACGATAGTTGTAACAAAAAAAGACCTCGGTTTGCAGCGATGCTTCTCCGAGGTCAGATCATTCATATATTTATACAGTCCGGCTGAACGGCTCAATCCCCCATAGGCAGGACGTTTTCATACAGATGCTTGGCAAAATCACAGCTTGTATAAGCCGCAAAACGCTGGTAATCATCGGATTTCTCAGCATCCGCGAAATCGCAGACGCTTTTTACGATGATGGGGATAGGCTTAGGATCGCTCGCATGGTTGGCTGAGTACACGACAGCGTAGGATTCCATATCCAGTCCGGCAGTCTGACGGTACTGTGTGTAAACCTGTTTTTCGAGCAGCTCTTTGCTTGCCACTACCGTACTGCCGCAAGCCATCGGGCCGATAAAGACATGGCAGGGGTTATCGTCGGACTCGACCGCCTTGCGCAGCACAGGCATGATCTCTTCCGGTATCATCTCGGAGGTTGAGCGCGGCAAAAAACCGAGATCTCCGTATTTGATCGCAGCTTTATCGGGGCTGACAAATTTTCCGGCTGAATAATTCCATACTATGTCCGGCACGATAACGTCGCCGTACATCTGCTCTTCAACATCAGCCTTGGCAACGCCTGCCGCTATACCGACCATGATGAGATATCGGGGACGGAAGGTAAAGATGACCTTCATCGCGGTAGCGGCTGCGGCGGTCATGCCCATCTCGGAGATCTTTGCATGAACCAAGGTACGCTCTTTTCCGTTGTTCATAAACTTTGCGACATCGTATATCTGATCATCGTTTGCAAACGTTTTTGCCTTCCAGTCATGAAAATGCATTACCGCTCTGAACTCGGTCGTGGTCACCGACAGCAGCGCAACATCGGTTTTATAAGTTTCTTTCATGGATATCGTCGGGTATATTATCCCGACTCTCCTTTCATCGGTTTGCATACACGGAGCTTTCCGGTACTTTTGCTGCGACCATTATACACTAACATCCCTGCGAATACAATACGGTTGACAAAGATTTTTCATCGGAGTAAATTATAGATAACCGCTGAACGATCCGCACACGGGGATAATTCGCGTCACCTATTGCGCAGTGATCGTATGAGGATAATCATCGACCGTTTTGAAGGCGATATCGCAGTGGTCGAGCCGGGAGATAAGCTGTCGAACGCTCCGCGTGCTGTTCCCCGGCGCGCATGAGGACGACACCGTGGAGATAAACGTGCCGGGCAAGGCGCACCGTGAAGGCGAAGCGCCGCACGAGCTGTTCACTAAGCTGCGTAAGGGCAGAGATAAAAGCGAATAGATGCATCAAATCATAATCCCTTCGTTTCCGAAGCTTTTGCATCTTCGCGATGACTGTTTTTGAAAAAAAGCGAAAAACGGGCAAAAATCGTTTTGATAAACGCCGGATAACTTGCTTTTTCGTGTTGACAAACAAAAAAGAACTTGCTATAATGGTTTAGCTGTGAGATTCGGCGCACGCCGATGATCACCGCAGCCAGACAAGGGCCATTAGCTCAGTTGGTTAGAGCAACCGGCTCATAACCGGTTGGTCCGGGGTTCGAGTCCCTGATGGCCCACCAAATGGGTATTGGACGAACACCTATTTCTTCTGCGGAGGCTTCGCGGTGAGGGTTTCGATCTGATACAAGAAGGAATGTCATCTTAGAACATCTAAGGTGGCATTTTTCTTTTTGCCCGATAATCCACACATTCGACTTTCAATCCCTTCCTTTGTATAATGGTGTTACCGAATCAAAGGAGGTAAGCGGATGAAGAAGAAATACCATCTATACCTGACAGCCGATGAACGGAGAATCATTCTTGACAGCTTGATTGATAAGAAGAACGAACTGATCAGAACAGGACACTATACTGACGCAATCGATGAAATTATCATCAGGGTTATGAAAGCGAAAACCAAAAGGGTGCGCGTAAAGGAGGTTTAACCATGAGCACAGAGATTACTTATTCCAGACAGGGAGACTACAACCTGCCTAACCTGACCTTACCGGAGCAGGATGATCGTGAAATCGGGATTTGGGGAGCGAGGCGAAGGCGGTTTCTGAAAAACCATCACAGAATTCTTTACTACAATCTGCTGACATCCTGCAAGCTCCACGACCATCTCGCTGATATCAACGTAGAGGCGACCGAGCTGTTCGACAGGCTAGTCATGCAGTTTGCAAAACAGGAAGGCGTGACCGAACAACTCAAAGCAAAAGATCAAATGCTATGGGTAGCGAGAATGAACAGCATTCGCAATCGTGTGGAAGAAATCGTCGATCATGAAATCATATATACAGCGTAAAGCAAAGGCTGATGCAGTCACATTACTGCATCAGCCTGCTCTATTATGTTACATAATCTGTTCACAGAAAACCGTATTAATCACGACTTTCAATTACAAGACTTCTATTTATTCTAAAATAGAATTATTTTATTGTCATTGTAAATTTTCCATCTTCGGTCGGTATAAACTCTACTTCTTTCATCTCGCCGTCAATCACCTGCTTATATCCGTCTGTCTGTTTTGAAAGTCTATTCTTATCTTTTTTCAAGGTGGTAGATGAATACGGCAGCATAATATCGTGAACGGAATACGCGACCATAGAAAACGATTCAGGCAAGTATTCCTTCATAGAAGCATTCAGTTCTTCGATATGCTGTTTTTGCTTATCAAGAGTAGGATTGCCGTTCCAAACGATATGCGCTACAAGAGAAACGGTTTCTTCGTTTGTTTTCATCGGTAAGACGATAGCGTCGTCGATAAACTCTTTTTCTTTGATTTTATAAGCTGTTCTGTCACGCCCTCACGTTCCGCAAGCTGCCTTACCAACCGATCAAACATATTCTCCGCCTGCTCGTCAATATCGGCGAGATAAGCGGTCAGCTTGCCTTTAGTCAACAGATTTATGTAGAGGATTTTGCGGTTACGCTCCAAGTAACGGAGATGCCGCTTCCCGAATATTCCGATTTCCACCTTCGGTTGTTCAGGCAATTCCAAATCGGGAAAAAGATAGTCGCCTTGCTGTGTGTAATTGATGTTTGTGTTTGTCATAGCTTTAACCTCCGAAAAATTATTGTCGGAAACGATTTCGGCGGCTCAGGTTTTATTTGTGACTGCGATTTGACTGCGAT
>ONPE01000080.1 GCA_900319615.1 uncultured Eubacteriales bacterium | reverse complement strand
ATAACGCGGAGTTGGAGTTGATCTTGTCGCGCGCGAACTCGCTCATACCGTTGGTGACGATGGAATCCGGCTCGCTTTGTGCCGCGACCACGACTCCGCCGGGGCACATACAGAAGGGGTATACGCCGCGTCCGTCCTTCAGATGGACGTTTTGCTTGTAGTAGGCGGCAGGGAGTCGGCTGTGTGCGGCGCCGTACTGCGAGCAGTCGATGTTCTCTCTCAGGTGCTCGATGCGCATCCCGACCGAGAAGGCTTTGGGCTCGGTGCGGACGCCCATGTTGTGGATAAGCTCGAAGGTATCGCGCGCGCTGTGACCGACGGCGAGGACGATCTCGCGGCATTCTATAAGGCTGCGCGAGCCTTTGCGCTCGACCTCTGCGGCGGTGACTCTGCCGTCCTTGCGGATTATATCGGTGAGCTTGGTGTCGAAATAAACGTCGGCTCCGAGGCGGATCAGCTCTTCGCGGATGCTCTTGACGGTGGTGCGGAGCTTATCGGTGCCGATATGTGGCTTTGCGTTGCAGAGTATATCCTCCGGCGCTCCGTGGGCGACGAATTCGAGCAGCACCTTGCGTGCTCTGCCGTCCTTGGTGCCGGTGTTCAGCTTGCCGTCTGAGAAGGTGCCGGCGCCGCCTTCACCGAACTGGACGTTGCACTCGGTGTTGAGGACAGAGTCGTTCCAGAGTGCGTGTACTGCTTTGGCGCGTTTGTCTACGTCGGAGCCGCGCTCGATGACGATGGGGCGTATGCCGCTCTGCGCAAGCGTTAGGGCGCAGAAGAGTCCGGCAGGGCCTGTGCCGACGATCAGAGGGCGTTTTGAGCTGTCCTTAGGGGTGAGGGGGATATAGCGGTATTCCTCGGTGATCGCAGCGTTCTTGCTCTTTGCCTTGCTCAAAACAGCCTGCTCGCTGCCGCTTATGTAGAGGTCGACGGAGGTGATGTAGCGTATGTCGTCCTTGTGCCGCGCGTCGATAGAGAGGCGGTACAGGGAGGCTTTTGTGATCTGTTTTGTCGGTATGCGCAGCTCCCTTGCGCACGCTTTGAGGATGTCTTCGTCGGTATAGCCGAGGGGGAGCTTGATGTTGTTTATGCGGATCATAGGCACTCACCTGCGCACATACCGCTCGCAAATGCGAACTGGAGATTGTAGCCGCCGCAGTCGCCGTCGATATCAAGGGCTTCGCCGACGATATACAGATCTTTGATACGGCGTGCTTCAAAGGTTTTGGGGTCGATCTCGGAGAGTTTTATGCCGCCTGCCGTGACCTGAGCCTTGCGGAAGTCGTGATTCTCTTCGCAGGTGAAGCGGCGGTCTTTGACGCTCTTGCAGAGTGCGCTTATTTCTTTATCGGAAATATCGGAGCATAATGCAGAGGGCTTTATACCGCTCGATTTGAGGATGAACAGCCCGAGGTTTTTATGGAAGACGCCGGTGAACAGCTCGTCGGCAGGGGAGTCTGGACGGTTTTTGACGCGGCGTGTGATCTCGGCTCGAACGTCGTCGGTATTATAGTCGGGCAGCAGATCGAGGCTGAGCTCGCAGCCGCCTTTGTTCGCCTCACGCGAGAGGTTGAACACGCAGATGCCCGACAACGCATCCTCGGCGAACTGCACCTCGCCGCGCTCGGCTTTGAGGGCTTTGCCGCCCTTCATCAGGGTGACTATTGCGTCGGCGCGGACGCCCTTGAGCGAGCGGAGAAGTTCGCATCTGACCTTTACCGGCGAGAGGGAGGGGGTTGGCTTGACGGTGCTCAGCCCGAGCATACGGAGTATGTCGGCGCTGCCGCTCTCTCTGCCTGCGTGGTCGGCTCGTCCGCCTGTGGCGACGACCAGCTTTTGTGCGAAGACCTTGCGGTCGGTCGACGTTATCTCAAAGCCGGAGGAGGTTTTCCCGATATCCCGGATATCAAAGCCGCAGAGCTCTTCAACGCCGAGCTCCTTTATGTTGAGCCTGAGTATATCGAGCACGGAGCTCGCCTGATTTGACAGGGGATAGACCCTGCCCTCGGAATCACTGCGCGAAAATAGCCCGAGGGCTTTGAAGCTCTTCAAAACCGCCTCGGGTGGATATTTCTCGAAAAGAATATTAACGAGCTGCTCCGAGCCCTCTCCGTGATAATCTGCGGAGGAGGCGTTCAGATTGCTCAGATTGCATCTGCCGTTGCCGGTGACCAGCAGCTTTTTGCCGACGCGGTCGGCTTTCTCGATGACGGCGATCCGCTTGTCGGGATATCGCTTCGCCGCGTGTACGGCGCACATCAAGCCTGCCGCGCCGCCGCCGATGACCGCCGCGTATACGCTTTGCTTCTTCATATCACTTGGGGGCGAAGATCGCGCCGATAGCGCCGAAGAGTCCCATCGAGGCGAGACCCATGATAACGCCTGCCATAACAACGCCGAGCATGACGGCGATGACGCTCTTCTTGAAGCCCATGTCAAGTATCGACGCGGCGAGCGTGCCCGTCCATGCGCCTGTACCGGGGAGGGGGATGCCGACGAAGAGCATGAGGGCGACGAAGAGACCCCTGCCTGCCTTCTCCTGCAGCTTCCTGCCGCCCTTCTCGCCCTTTTCAAGGCAGAAGGTGAAGAACTTGCCGATGTACTTTTTATCCTTGCCCCAGATCAGGACTTTTCTCGCGAAGAAGTAGATCAGCGGCACGGGGAGCATATTGCCGATTATGGCGATGATGTAAACGATGACCATGTTGAGGTCGGCGCCGAGGTTGTTCGCGGCTACGGCGTAGGGGATGGCTCCGCGCAGCTCTATCAGCGGAACCATGGATATCAGAAATACTATGAGATAATGATGCATACTATTCTCCTTGCGTTTCGGCGGCGATCATCCGCCGTATGGTTTCCATAGCATTATAACTGAAAATAACGCTCTTTTCAACAGTTATTTGTTTTATCATGAAAACTTATATGATTCTGTTTGACATCTTATGCATATTTGATTAAAATAACCCTGTATGATTTTTATCGGTCATCAGGATGCGCGCGTCTGTCTTTAGCGGTCATTGCGAGGGGCTTTAGCCCCGCGGCAATCCCGCAAGCAGAGAATACCTGTATCATTCAAATCAAACGGTTTTGAAATGAGATCACCTTGACGTGTGTTTTTGTGCCCACCTGTAATGACCCGTATATTGTGTGTAGCCTTAAATGAGGTGTGTTTTGAAGAATAAGAAATTGACTGCCGCGAGGATGATCATGACGGTGCTGACCGTCGCGGCGATAGCGGCTATATTCTATAACTCTATGCTGAACGCGGATGACTCTACCGATCAGAGCACTCCCGTCACGGAGCTGCTCAACGGCTTTCTGCGGTCGTTCGGCTTTACGTTCTCGCTCAGCGAGGGCGTCGTGCGCAAGCTCGCGCACTTTACCGAGTACTCGGTGCTCGGCGTTCTGCTGACGACGACGGTGTATCTGTATACGCAAAAAAGGACGATGACCTTTTGCATATCGCTGCCGTCGGGCGTATTGATCGCCGTGTGCGACGAGCTGATACAGCTCGGCTCCGAGGGGCGGAGCTGTCAGCCGCTCGATGTGCTGATAGACGGCTCCGGAATACTTTTGGGAGCCTTGATAGTGATAGCTGTTATTTCTGTTATAGAAAAAAGAAAAGTTAAGTCGATACCGAATAAATGATGTAAGGTGTCGAAAAAAGCAAGTGCAGAAGAAGGTAAGTAAATGAGTGAGATAAAAGAAAACAAGATGGGCGTAAAGCCGATGCTGCCGCTGCTGCTCGGTATGTCGCTGCCGGCGATGTTCTCGATGATGATACAGGCTTTGTATAACGTCGTGGACAGTATCTTTGTCGCAAAGTATCATCCCGACGCGCTGCAGGCGATATCGCTCGCGTTCCCGATGCAGATGGTCATGATCGCCTTCGGCATAGGTACGGCTATAGGCGTGAACTCGCTGATAGCGAGACGACTGGGAGCGAGGAACTTTGACGAGGCTAACAACGCCGCGACGACGGGTCTGGTGCTCGCAGGGTGCAACTGGCTGCTCTTCCTGATACTCGGGCTGACGGTTTCAAGACCGTTCATCGCACTGTTCACGGAGAACGAGACGGTAAGAGAATACGGCGGTCAGTATCTGTCGATAGTGCTGTGCGTGTCCATCGGTCTGATGGTATCCTCTATGTGCGAGAAAATCCTGCAGGCTACGGGCAACATGATCTTCCCGATGCTGACCCAGCTTTTGGGCGCGGTCATCAACATCATCTTCGATCCGCTGCTGATCTTCGGCGTGGGCTTCTTCCCGCGGATGGGTGTGATGGGCGCTGCTATAGCGACCGTCTTCGGTCAGCTTTGCTCGATGACCTTCGTGCTGATAATCCTGTTCACAAAAAAGCACGACGTAAAGATATCCTTCAAGGGCTTTAAGATGCAGAAGATGACGCTGAAGAACATCTATACCGTCGGTCTGCCGGCTATCGTCATGCAGAGCATCGGCTCGGTGATGGTGTCGGGAATAAACTTCATCATTTCTCTGGCGGATATCTCAGCAGAGTATGCCGCCGCGTATATCAACGCCTTCGGTATCTACTTCAAGCTGCAGAGCTTTATCTTCATGCCGGTGTTCGGGCTCAATCAGGGCGTGTCGCCGATAATCGGCTACAACTACGGCGCGAGGAACCGCAAGAGGATGTACTCGGCGTTCAACATGGGGCTTATAATAGCGGCTCTGATAATGCTCGTCGGTACGCTGGTGTTCAGACTGGCTCCGGAGTGGCTCTTGTCGCTGTTTGAGTCCGGTGACGTCGCAGACGCTGCGGCTAACGCTAAGCTCGTCGAGGTCGGCGTGCCGGTGCTCAGGGCGATAAGCCTTTCGTTCATGCTCGCGGCGATAGGTATCATGTTCTCGACGCTGTTTCAGGCGGTGGGCAAGGGCTTCTACAGCATGGTCATGTCGATCTGCCGTCAGCTCATCGTGCTGCTGCCGCTGGCGTTCGTCATGTCTAAGATAGATATGGTGACGATGTGGTATTCTTTCCCGATAGCTGAGATGGTCTGTCTTATCATAGCGGTGTTCTTCTTCATCAGGCTGAGGCGAACCCTGCTGAACGATATGTAATATTCGGCTGTATCGCCTCATATGCTGTATGGGGTGAGCCGATGAGCGATATAAAGCGCAACGAGATAATATACGAAGAGGGCTGGCGCGAGAACGCCGTGACCCGGATAGGGGAGGACGCTCCCGAAGATGAAGCGGATGCCGAGCCTGTACAGACGGGATCGGGCAGACCGCTGCTGATCTGCATACAGCTCGTGCTGTGTCTGCTGGCGGCGCTGGTGCTCTTCCTGCTCAAAGCGATGGGCAGCGAGTATTACGATGCATTCTCGGACAGCTATCACGAGGAGCTCGAAAAGCCGATAGTGTCGAGGGGAGCCTTCGACGCATACGATCTGAGCCGGCTGTTCCCGCAGGAGCAGATAAAGGCGACCGCGGATGAAGCTGAGATCGGGTGAGCTGAACATAAGCATCGGCTACGAGGCTGTCGCGGCGTTGACAGCCGTGCTGCTGCTCGACAGGGAGAACCGGATATTCTTCTGTTTTTTGGCGGCTGTGATGCATGAGCTCGGGCATATAGCTGTGATGAAGCTGTGCCGCCTTAAAGTAAGGGCGGTCAGTATCCGTCTTTTCGACGTACTGATAGAGGCGGACGAACCGCAAACCTTCATGCAGGATATAGCGGTGACGTCCGGAGGCGTGTGCATGAATCTGCTGTGCGCGTCGGTGCTGATGCCGATAAACAGGAAGATGGCTCTGCCGCATCTGGCGCTGGGGATGTTCAACCTGCTGCCGCTGATGAGCCTCGACGGAGGACGGCTGCTTGAGCTGCTTTTATCAAGGCGATGCTCGGCGAGAGTTTGCCGGAACATCCTGCGTGTTACTACTTTTGTATTTATCCTGCCGCTGATGACCGGCGGCTTTTATCTGTTGTTTCACAGCAGATATAATTATTCTTTATTAGCAATATCAATGTATCTGACCGTACTCATGTTTATAAAATCCTGATGACTCACTTCGCTGTTTTACAGAGAGTGGTAGGGTACGGCGCTTGCGACGTACCCCAGAATGACTGGCTGTATTGTGTGAGTTAAGTTCAGATATGGATATATAATGATGCGCGCGTCCGGTACGTCGGGAATCGCCGTACCCTACGGAAAAATTGCTGTTTTTATTATCCATCAAATATTCAACGAGAATACAACAGGGAGGATAGTATGTATCCAAAGAAAATCGAAAAGCTGCTCCTTAAGGTGCAGAAGCCCGGACGCTATGTAGGCGGCGAGATGGGCGCCGTGATAAAGGACAAGCGCGACGTGGATGTGCGCTTTGCGTTCTGCTTTCCCGATACCTACGAGATCGGGATGTCGCATCTCGGCATAAAGATACTGTACAGCCTCTTTAATGAGAAGCCGTATATCTGGTGCGAGCGCGTCTTC
>ONPE01000005.1 GCA_900319615.1 uncultured Eubacteriales bacterium | reverse complement strand
CCCGTCACCGACCCGATGCGTATGCTGATGTTCAGCTTCCTGCTGGGTATAATCCATCTGTTCACCGGTTTGGCGATAAACGCCTATAACTCTGTAAAGAACAAGGATTATCTTGCCGTGCTGTACGATGTGATCAGCTGGTACCTGCTGGTGGGCGGTCTGATAATTGCTCTTCTTTCCATGGAGATGATGGGCAATATCGCAGGCTTCGTCCTGCCGCCTGTCTGTATGAAGATCGGCCTGGGCATGGCTGCAGTAGGAGCGGTGATCATCCTGTTCTTCTCGGGCAGAGAGAGCAGCAACCCCGTCATCAGGCTTGCAAAGGGCGCCTACGGTCTGTACGGCACCACGAGCTATCTCAGCGATATCCTGTCATACAGCCGTCTGCTGGCTTTGGGTCTTGCTACCGGCGTAATCGCGCAGGTGTTCAACCAGATAGGCTCTATGATGGGCGACAGCATCTTAAGCCTGATCATCTTCATCATCATCTTTGTCATAGGTCACGGGCTTAATATCGGTATCAACGCCCTGGGCGCTTATGTACACACAAATCGTTTGCAGTTTGTAGAATTCTTCGGCAAGTTCTATAAGGGCGGAGGCCGCGGATTCGATCCTTACAAAATAAATACAAAGCATTATACAGTCAAGGAGGACATCTAAAATGTCAGAATTTTTTGCTAACTCAGGTTTATTCTTCGCGCTGTTGGGCGCAGCGGTAGCTACATTCTTAGCGGGCATCGGCTCCGCTATCGGCGTAGGCAAGGCGGGCGTAGCCGCAGCCGGAGTCCTCGCAGAGGATCCGTCCATGTTCGGTAAAGTCCTTATCTTCCAGCTTCTGCCTGCTACACAGGGCATCTACGGTCTGCTGGTAGCCTTCCTTATCCTGACCAACGTCGGTCTTATCGGCGAGGTCAAGGAGGTCACCTGGCTGCAGGGTCTGCTGTACTTCGCAGCTTCTTTGCCGATCGCATTTGCAGGCTATTTCTCCGCTGTTCACCAGTCTAAGTGCGCGGTCGCCGCTATCGGCACCGTAGCAAAGAAGCCCGACCAGATGGGTAAGGCGCTGATCCTGCCTGCTATGGTAGAGACCTACGCCATCCTTGCTCTGCTGATCTCCATCCTCGCTGTTTTCGGCATCGCCGCGATGTGATCGGTATGTCGGGTATAGATGTAATCATCAGTCAGATCGAGCAGGATACTCAGGCTGTCTGCGAAAAAATCATCGCCGAGGCTCAGGCTAAGGCGGATAAGATCCTCGCAGAAGCCCGTGATCAGGCTCAGTCTGTCGCCGCCGCAGGTAAGGAAAAGACCGCCGCGCGTGTGGCTGATATAAAAAAGCGCGGTGATTCCGCAGCCGACCTCGAAGAGAAGCGCGTCATGCTCCGCGCAAAGCAGGACATTATCTCGACTATGCTGAAAAAAGGTCTGGATGACGCGAAGAATCTGCCGGACAACGAGTATTTTGCGCTGATCATCCAAATGGTAGAGAAGTACTCTCAGCCCGAGGACGGTATAATTTGCTTCGGCAGAAAAGATAAAGAGCGTATGCCGTATGATCTGCCCGAGCGCGTCAACTCCGCCGCAAAGGGGAGGCTGACCCTCGCCGTAGAGGACGCCGATATCGACGCCGGCTTTATCCTCAAATACGGCGGCATCGAGCAGAACTGCTCCTTTGACGCGATCTTCGCCTCTGAAGCCGAGACGCTGTCCGACAGAGCCGGAAAGCTCCTGTTTTGACAGGGAGGCGTGATATGCAGCAGGATTACACATATGCAGTTGCGCGTATACGCTTCCGCGAGACGCGCCTGCTCAGCGACGCCGACCTGAATTCGCTGCTCTCGGCAAGGGATATCGACGCGGCTCTTCGCCTGCTCAGGGACAAGGGCTGGGGCGACGGCTCCGGCGTAAAGGATCCCGAGGCGCTTTTGTCGCTCGAAGAGCAAAGGCTGTGGGACTTCATCGGTGAGATAGTTGAAGATAAAAGCGCGCTCGATTTTTTGCGCGTGCCCAACGATTTCCACAACCTCAAGGTCACGGTCAAGTGCATCGTACGCGATGAAAAGCCCGACGGACTTTTCCTGAACAACTCCGTCACCGACCCCGTGGAGCTTTATGACGCAGTCAAAAAGCGCGAGTATGATCACCTGCCTGAGTACCTTTGCGAGCCTGCGCGTGAGGCCATGTCCACGCTGCTGCAGACCGGCGACGGTCAGCTGTGCGACATGATCATCGACAAGGCGTGCATGGAGTATGTTTACCGCCTCGGCAAGGAGAGCGGCAACGAGCTCATAGAGCTGTACTGCGAGCTGTTCACGGCAGCGTCGGATATAAAGATAGCCGTACGTTCGGCTAAAACCAATAAAAAACATGACTTTATCCTCAGAGCTTTGGCTCAGTGCGATACGCTCGATATAAAGAAGCTCGCCTCAGCCGCCGCCGTTAGCGTGGACGAGGTGTTGAGCTATCTCGGCTCCACCGGCTACAGTGGCGCCGTAGACGCGATACGCACTTCGATGTCCGCTTTTGAGAAGTGGTGTGACGATCATCTTACCGACGAGATGAAGTCCCAGAAGTGGGAGCCCTTCGGCGTCGGGCCGATAGTCGCCTATATCAACGCGCGCGAGAACGAGATGAAGGCTGTGCGCCTTATCCTGTGCGCGAAGGTCAACGGGCTGAGTGAGGAAACGGTCAAGGAAAGACTGAGGAGCATGTATGTCTAACAGGATCGCCGTCGTAGGAGATAAAGAAAGCATATACGGCTTTGCCGCTCTCGGACTCGACCCGTATGTGTTCGATCCGTCCGGAGACGGCTTCACCATGTTCAAAAAGCTGTGCCAGAACGAGAGCTACAGCATCATATACGTCACCGAGGCAGCTGCCGCGATGCTCGATAAAGAGATCGAGAAGTACCGCAGCGCTCCGTCGCCCGCGATAATCCTGATACCAGGCGTATCGGGCAACACCGGCGAGGGTCTCTCGGCTGTGCGCAAGTCTGTCGAAAAAGCCGTCGGCAGCGACATTTTTAACGAATAGTTAGGAGTGAGCAGTGAGGAGTGAGGAGTTTCGGGAAACGCTGACGCGTTTTGGATTGTAATTGTGTTCAGTTGCAATTATAAAACGGGTGCGGGTGTCCCGCCATCAACTCCTAATTCCTAATTCCTAACTCCTGATTAATAAAAAGGATTGATACATTATGAGTACAGGTGTAATTAAGAAGGTAGCGGGTCCGCTGGTAATCGCCGACGGTATGCGCGACTGTAATATGTTCGACGTTGTGCATGTATCGAACATGAACCTCATCGGCGAGGTCATCGAGATGCACGGCGACCGCGCTTCTATCCAGGTTTATGAAGAGACCTCCGGTCTCGGCCCCGGCGAGCCTGTCGTATCGACCGGCAGCCAGCTTTCGGTCGAGCTCGGTCCAGGCCTGATAGAGAGCATATACGACGGTATCCAGCGTCCGCTTGACGATATCATGAAGGTCAGCGGCAACAACCTCAGCCGCGGTATCTCCGTACCGGCTCTCAAGCGCGACAAGGTGTGGCAGTTCAACGCCGTCGCCAAGGTGGGCGACAGGGTAGAGCCCGGCGACGTCCTCGGTACCGTGCAGGAGACCGAGATCGTAGAGCACAAGATCATGGTGCCCGATAAAAAGGGCGGTGTGATCAAAGATATAAAGAGCGGCGGATATAAGGTAGAGGATACCGTAGCCGTCGTCGAGAGCGACAAGGGCGAGCGCTTTGAGCTCACCCTCATGCAGAAGTGGCCCGTCCGAATCGGCAGACCGTATAAACAGAAACTCTCTCCCGATATGCCGCTCATCACCGGTCAGCGCGTTATCGACACGCTGTTCCCGATCGCAAAGGGCGGCGTTGCGTCCGTACCGGGTCCGTTCGGCTCCGGCAAGACGGTCGTTCAGCATCAGCTCGCAAAATGGGCGGAGGCTGATATCGTAGTCTACATCGGCTGCGGCGAGCGCGGCAACGAGATGACCGACGTTCTGAATGAGTTCCCTGAGCTGCTCGATCCCAAGACAGGTCACAGCCTTATGGAACGTACCGTTCTGATCGCGAACACCTCCGATATGCCCGTTGCGGCTCGTGAGGCTTCGATATACACAGGCATCACCATCGCCGAGTACTTCCGCGATATGGGCTACTCCGTCGCTCTGATGGCGGACTCGACCTCCAGATGGGCGGAGGCTCTGCGCGAGATGTCCGGCCGTTTGGAAGAGATGCCCGGTGAAGAGGGCTATCCCGCGTACCTCGGCTCGAGACTCGCTCAGTTCTATGAGAGAGCCGGCAGAGTCATCACCCTCGGCTCGGATGAGCAGGAGGGCTCGCTGTCCGTTATCGGCGCTGTGTCGCCTCCCGGCGGCGATATCTCCGAGCCCGTATCTCAGGCTACCCTGCGTATCGTCAAGGTGTTCTGGGGACTTGACGCGGCGCTTGCGTACAAGCGTCACTTCCCGGCTGTCAACTGGCTGACCTCATACTCTCTGTATGTCGACACTATGGCTAAGTGGTACGCCGACAACGTAGCTCCCGACTGGATGGATCTGCGCGCGAGAGTTATGTCGCTGCTGCAGGAGGAAAGCGAGCTCGAAGAGATCGTCAAGCTCGTCGGTATGGACGCTCTGTCCGACACCGACCGCATCAAGTTAGAGGCTGCGCGTTCCATTCGTGAGGACTTCCTCCATCAGAACGCGTTCCATGAGACAGATACCTACACCACGCTCAACAAGCAGTATCATATGATGCAGCTGGTCATGGCATTCTATGACAAGAGCATCGCGGCTCTGCCTATGGGCGCTCAGCTGAATGCTCTGATAGATATGCCTATCCGCGAGCGTATCGGTCGTTTCAAGTATGTTAAGGAAGACGAGGTAGAGCAGGTCTATAACGACATCCTCCATAACCTCGACGTAGATATAGACAACATCATCAAGAAGGGGGAAGAGTGATATGCCTAAGGAATACAGGACTATCGAAGAAGTAGCCGGTCCTTTGATGCTGGTCAAAGGCGTCAGCGACGTAAGCTACAACGATCTGGGCGAGATCGAGCTCTCCTCCGGTGAGGTTCGCCGCTGCAAGGTGCTCGAGATAAACGGTGAGGACGCTCTCGTCCAGCTGTTCGACTCCGCAGCCGGCATCAATCTCTCCGACTCCAAGGTTCGCTTTTTGGGCAAGTCGATGGAGCTCGGAGTTTCCACAGATATGCTGTCCAGAGTCTTTGACGGCATGGGCAAGCCCATCGACGGCGGCCCCGACATCCTGCCCGTAGCGCGCATGGATATCAACGGTCTGCCGATGAATCCGTATGCGAGGAATTATCCGCAGGAGTTCATCCAGACCGGTGTTTCTGCCATCGACGGACTGAACACTCTCGTAAGAGGTCAGAAGCTGCCGATCTTCTCGGCGTCCGGTCTGCCTCACGCTCAGCTCGCGGCTCAGATCGCCCGTCAGGCGAGAGTCCGCGGTACCGACGAGCAGTTCGCGGTCGTATTCGCCGCTATGGGTATCACCTTTGAAGAGTCCAACTACTTCATCGAGAGCTTCAAGGAGACCGGCGCTATCGACAGGACGGTCATGTTCGTCAATCTCGCGAACGACCCCGCCATCGAGCGTATCTCTACTCCGCGTATGGCTTTGACCGCCGCCGAATATCTCGCTTTTGAAGCTGATATGCACGTTCTGGTCATCATGACCGACATCACCAACTATGCCGACGCCCTGCGCGAGGTATCCGCAGCGCGTAAGGAGGTTCCCGGCAGACGAGGCTACCCCGGCTATATGTACACCGACCTCGCTACCCTCTATGAGAGAGCCGGCCGTCAGAAGGGCAAGAAGGGCTCCATCACCCTTATCCCGATTCTCACCATGCCCGAGGACGACAAGACTCATCCCATCCCCGACCTTACCGGTTACATCACCGAGGGTCAGATCATCCTCTCGCGCGAGCTCTACCGCAAGAACATCGCGCCGCCTATCGACGTTCTGCCGTCCCTTTCCCGACTCAAGGATAAGGGAATAGGCGAGGGCAAGACCCGCGCCGACCACAGCAACACCATGAACCAGCTCTTCTCCGCATATGCACGCGGTAAGGACGCAAAGGAGCTCATGGTCATCCTCGGCGAATCGGCTCTGACAGATATAGATAAGCTGTACGCTCAGTTCGCCGACCGCTTCGAGAAGGAGTATGTATCTCAGGGCTACGAGACCAACCGCTCCATCGAGGAGACCCTCGACCTCGGCTGGGAGCTGCTCAGGATACTGCCGCGTACAGAGCTCAAGCGTATCGACGACAAATTCCTCGATATGTACTACGAAAAGAAGTGAGGAGTTAGGAATTAGGAGTTAGGAATTAAGGGAAAATCTTTCAGATTTTTGGATTTATATATCCAAACCAACCCCCTTCTTCCTTCAGAAGCGAGCATAACACGCTGTCAACTCCTGACTACCAACTACTAACTGAAAAGGTGATTATATGGCTGTCAAGCAGGTCAACCCGACCCGTATGGAGCTTACAAGGCTCAAGAAAAAACTGAATACGGCTACCCGAGGTCATAAGCTGCTCAAAGATAAGCGCGACGAGCTCATGCGCCGCTTTCTCGAGATGGTTCGGGAGAACCGCGCTCTCAGGATGAAGGTGGAGGAGAGCCTGCGTGAAGCGAATCTCAACTTCGTGCTTGCAAAGACCGCTATGAGCGACGAGGCTATGAAGGCTGCTCTGCTCGCTCCGAAGCAGGAGGTTTATGTCTCTACCTCGTACCGCAACGTCATGAGCGTGGATATCCCGGTGTTCGATACCAAGACACGTACCCCCGATCCCAACGATATCTACTCCTACGGCTTTGCGTTCACATCCGCAGACCTCGACGGCGCGGTGAAGTCGCTCTCCGATATCCTGCCCGACCTGATAAAGCTCGCAGAGATAGAGAAGAGCTGTCAGCTGATGGCTGACGAGATAGAGAAGACCCGCAGACGCGTGAATGCGCTGGAGCACGTTATGATCCCCGAGACAAGGGAGCAGATACGCTACATCACCCGAAAGCTGGATGAGAACGAGCGCTCCACACAGACCCGTCTGATGAAGGTCAAGGATATGATGCTGCAGCAGGCGCACGGTTATTGACGGCTCGGATGATTCCTGTTTTTTGTCCTGAGTTGAATCAGTCGTAACTTTTGATTAACAAACAATAACAAGTGTAACTGATTTGTTAACAATTTATTCACACCCACTTCATGTGGGTGTATTTTTTTGCTGTAAAATGAATAGTATGTTGCAGGGAGGTGAGCGACTTGCCCTGCAGACTGCAAGAGCTCAGGCGAAAAGAAGTGATCAGTTCTTCTAACGGACGCCGCATAGGATTCGTCGACGATCTTGAGGTAGACGTCAAATGTGCAAAGGTTACAGCTTTGATAGTTTACGGCAGACCGCGGTTTTTCGGCTTGTTCGGCAAGGCTGAGGATTGCTTTATCAGGTGGGAAAATATACGTCTGATCGGCGAAGACGCGATTCTTGTCGATAATTTTGTGCAAAAAATGCCAAATAAAGCAAAAAAACGTCATGCTTTTGTAACGTTTTGTCACCAAATATTTTTGTGAGGCATGGCAAATTGCACTACATAATATTGTTGATTATGTACATAATTTCTAAAATAATATGCCAAAATCGAAATAAAAGACGTTTATGATTCTTTTTTAGAATTAAAACACAAAAGTAACAGATTTGCAATTCTTGCGAATTTATGGTTTAATAAGACACGAAATGAAGCGACAATACTGATTGTTGCGCCATTTTCATATCGGATCACCGATAACTACTATTTAAAGGAGGCAGAATTATGAGTACAGAAACGATTCGATTTGTACGTCGGATAGTCTCGATAAGCTTGTGCGCAGCACTGCTTACGTCTTTCTCTCTGATTCTCGCACCGGGTGTAGGAGCAGCAAGTGATACCAATAAAACAGAAACCGCAACCAAAGACAGTGTGAATATAATTTCAGCCGAGGATAAGCTCCTTGCACAGAGAGCTAATATCATCGACGCAGCAAGAAAAGAGGCAGCCGAGGTAGTGAGCGAGCAGCTCGCGATCCAGGAGGCTGCAGCTAAGGAAGCAGCTACTGCAGCTACCGAGGGCACCAGAGTCGCGACAGCGGTCGCGTTCGGTAACCCGGGTTCTGTCAGCACAGGTTCTTCTTCTTCATCTTCTGCATCGACCTCCACTGACAACAGCTCCTCATCCAACAGCGAGAGCGCTTCAAGCTCTTCCGGCGAATCTGAGAGTTATGATTACTCCTATCCGGCGTATTCCGGTTCATCGGAATTCCTGATGTCCATCGACAACCCCGACTATTCCTACACAGGCTGTGTGGTATATCTCAGCGATGATGACAGAGATATCACCGAGCGCATCCTGATGGGCGAAGCGGGCAGCCAGGGCTTTGAGGGCATGGCTCTTGTCGCACAGTGCATCAGAGATACCTATGTAAACGGCAGCTACAGCAGCATCAGACAGCTTTTGATAGACAACGGCTACTACGGCTCTACATCTATCACACCGTCTCAGACTGCTAAGGATGTTGTAAACTACATCTTCGATCAGGGCGGTTCCGCAGTACAGCACAGCATCCGCGTGTTCTATGCGAGCAACCTCTGCTCCAGCCCCTGGCACGAGTCTCAGGTGTATGTTTGCTCCTACGGTTATGTCAGATATTTTGATTTTGCCTGATTGACCGGTATTAATTGAAAAAATCTTGAGAAATCAAGCGTTTTCCTTTGAAAAATGCTTGATTTCTTTTTTTCTTTGTGGTAAAATATTCAGGCACTACGCACGTTGACGGCTTGACAGTAGGGTGCAGGATCGTGATGATTCTGCTGTCCTGTCAAAATTACAGCCGCAACGGAGGTTTTAACCTAAGGAGGTAAACACTATGGCAGTAGTTTCTATGAAACAGCTTCTGGAGGCAGGCGTACACTTCGGCCACCAGACAAGAAGATGGAACCCCAAGATGGCTCCCTACATCTTCACAGAGCGCAACGGTATCTACATCATCGACCTGCAGAAGACCGTCGTTAAGCTCGAGGAAGCGTACAACTTCGTAAGAGAGATCTCTATGGAAGGCAAGAACGTGCTCTTCGTAGGCACAAAGAAGCAGGCTATGGAGTCCGTCAAGGACGAGGCTACCCGTGCCGGCGCTTACTATGTAAACGCAAGATGGCTGGGCGGCATGCTCACCAACTTCACCACCATCCGCAGAAGGATCGCCCGCTTAAAGCAGCTCCGCACTATGGAAGAGGACGGTACGTTCGATCTTCTGCCCAAGAAGGAAGTCATCAAGCTCAACCTCGAGATCGAGAAGCTTGAGAAGTTCCTCGGCGGTATCAAGGATATGACCGAGATGCCCGGCGCTCTCTTCATCGTTGACCCGAGAAAAGAGAAGATCGCCGTAGCAGAGGCTAAGAAGCTCGGTATCCCGATCGTAGCTATCGTTGATACAAACTGCGATCCCGACGACGTTGATTACATCATCCCCGGCAACGACGACGCTATCCGTGCCGTCAAGCTGATCTCCGGCGCTATGGCTAACGCCATCATCGAGGGCAAGGAAGGTCAGATGGGCGCTGCCGCTCAGACCGAGGAAGCCGACGCCGCTGATATCGTAGAAGAGTAATAATATCATTTTGTATGGGAGGGGCTTGCTCCTCCCGACGATTTATAATAATTTAGGAAGGATTTGATTTATATGGCATTTACAGCTCAGGATGTAAAGGCTCTTCGTGAGAAGACCGGCTGCGGCATGATGGACTGCAAGAAGGCTCTCACCGAAGCTAACGGCGACATGGAAGCCGCTATCGACGTATTAAGAAAGCAGGGTCTGGCTAAGCAGGCTAAGAAGGCTGACCGTATCGCTGCCGAGGGTATCGCCCTCGCTATCACAAACGATACCAACACCAAGGGCGTTGTTATCGAGGTCAACGCTGAGACCGACTTCGTTGCCAAGAACGCTGATTTCCAGGCTTTTGTAAATACCTGCGCTCAGACAGTTATGGCTCAGGATCCGGCTGACGTAGAGGCTCTCCTCGCTGCTAAGGCAGAGGGCTCCGACATGACCGTTGCCGAGCTCCTGCAGGAGAAGGTCCTCACCATCGGCGAGAACATCCAGATCCGCCGTTTTGAGAAGGTCGACGGCGCTTGCGTAGCATATGTACACGCAGGCGGCAAGATCGGCGTTCTCGTAAATTTCGACACCGACATCGACGCTGCAAGCCCCGAGTTCGTTGCATACGGCAAGGACGTTGCTATGCAGATCGCCGCTTTGAACACTCCTTATCTCTGTGAGGCAGAGGTTCCGGCTGATGTTATCGAGCATGAGAAGAACATCATGGTCGAGCAGATGAAGAACGACCCCAAGATGGCTAACAAGCCCCAGCAGGTTCTTGAGAAGATCGTCAGCGGTAAGCTCGGCAAGTACTACAAGGAGAACTGCCTTGTAGATCAGGAGTTTGTAAAGGACAGCTCCCTGACAGTCGGCAAGTACACCGAGGCTACAGCCAAGAAGCTCGGCGGTTCCATCGCTATCAAGAAGTTCATCCGCTTCGAGAAGGGCGAAGGCATCGAGAAGCGCCAGGACGATTTCGCTGCAGAAGTCGCAAGCATGGTAAAATAATCCGGCTCTTTTATTGCGGAAGCAGGCAACTGCTTCCGCTTTTTTAATTATGGTTCTGCATGGATCTGTGCTTGTAATCGTTAGTAACAGGGTATCTTTTGGTATTATCGTAGAATTTGACGACGAATATTTGTAGCATTATCCGAACAACTTTTGTGCATATTGACTTTACAAAAGATTGCTTTTGTAGTAAAATATATATAATTATGAAAGCTAATATGGAGTGATATGCATGAAACCTAAATACAAGAGAATTTTACTGAAATTATCCGGCGAATCCCTTGCCGGAGCAAACAAGCACGGTATCGACTTCGACACTGTTCTGAACTACTGCCAGCCCATCAAGCGCCTCGTCGATGAAGGCGTTCAGGTCGGCATCGTCGTAGGCGGCGGCAACTTCTGGCGCGGCAGGACGAGCGGCGATATGGATCGCACCAGAGCAGATCACATGGGTATGCTCGCTACCGCGATCAACGCCCTCGGCATCGCCGACGCCCTCGAGCAGATCGGTGTGGACGTCCGCGTACAGACCGCCATCACCATGCGTCAGGTGGCTGAGCCGTATCTTCGCAACAAGGCTGTCCGCCATCTGGAAAAGGGAAGGGTCGTCATCTTCGGCTGCGGCACCGGTAATCCCTTCTTCTCGACCGATACCGCCGCTGCTCTCAGAGCTGCCGAGATCGACGCCGAGATCATCCTTAAAGCCACTCTGGTCGACGGCGTGTACGACAAGGATCCCAACACCTTCGACGACGCCGTTAAGTACGATCAGCTCTCCTTCCAGGAGGTCTTGGAGAAGGATCTTAAGGTCATCGACTCTACCGCCGCCGCTATCTGCAAGGACAACAATATCGGCTTGATGGTATTCAGCATCAGAGATCCGCAGAATATCTACGACGCGGTATGCGACACCAAGGTCGGCACACTTGTAACAAACTGATTTATTTCATATAAAGGAGGATTTCTCATGAAAGAAGTATTAAAGAAGAACGACGAGCGTATGCAGCGCCGCATCGACCATCTGGTAGACGAGTACAAGTCTATCCGCGCCGGCAGAGCCAACCCCGCCGTACTGGATAAGATCACCGTCGATTACTACGGCGTACCTACTCCGATCAACCAGCTCTCTTCGATCTCCGTCACCGAGGCGAGGACTCTGGTCATCCAGCCCTACGACGCTTCCTCTCTCAGATCTATCGAGAAGGCTATCCAGATGTCCGACGTCGGTATCAATCCCCAGAACGACGGCAAGATCATCCGCCTGATATTCCCGCCCCTCACCGAGGACAAGCGTAAAGAGATCGCCAAGGATATCGCTCATATCGCCGAGGACAGCAAGGTCCAGGTTCGCAACGTCCGCCGCGATACCATCGAGAAGCTCAAGGCTATGAAGAAGAGCGGCGAGCTCACCGAGGACGATCTCAAGGAAGGCGAGAAGAAAGTCCAGAAATCCACCGATAAGTTCATCAAGGAGATCGACGATATCGCCGACAGGAAAAAGAAAGAGATCATGGAAATCTGATGCGCGCATCTCTTGTCCGCCTTTTGAAACGTAATACTTTTACTTTCCTTGATTAACGGCGGGTCAAAACTGCATGGATCTTTTAAGATGTTAACTGTCTGGTCAAAAAGCATGGATCTTTTACGTTGTTAATCGACGGATCTAAAAGGCGCATCCAATTGTTTAGATACAGTTAAAAAATCAACTCTTTCAGGAGAAAGATAATGGCTATTTTCAAAAAGAAACTGCCTCAGGAGCTTACGCTCTCAGATATCGTCCTGCCCGAGCACATCGGCATAATCATGGACGGCAACGGTCGCTGGGCGAAGAAGCGCGGGCTCCCGCGTTCCGCAGGTCACACCGCAGGCGCACAGACTTTCCGCAAGATCGCCCGCTACTGCAGCGACATCGGCATCCGCTATCTGACGGTATACGCCTTCTCTACCGAGAACTGGCGCCGCCCCAAGGACGAGATCGACGCGCTGATGAAGCTGTTCAAGCAGTATCTGCAGGAGGCTATCCGCGACTTCAAGGACGACAGCATAGTGCTGCGCTTTCTCGGCGACCGCTCGGCATTCTCGCCGGATCTGCTCGCTTTGATGGAGGAGAACGAGGCTGAGTCGAAGGATCGCGACGGCATGGTGCTCAACATCGCCATGAACTACGGCGGCAGAGCCGAGATGATACACGCCATGCGCGATATCGCGCAAAAGGTCGCCGACGGTACCGTCAAGCCCGACGATATCGACGAGCAGATGGTCTCGGATCATCTGTATACCAAAGGGGAGCCCGATCCCGATCTGATCATCAGACCCAGCGGTGAGAACCGCACCTCGAACTTCCTTTTGTGGCAGAGCGCATATGCCGAGTATGTAATCATGGATGTGCTCTGGCCTGATTTTAAAGAAAAAGACCTCGACGCCGCGCTTATAGAATATGCTAAGCGCAACCGCCGCTTCGGAGGAGTATAGGCAAAAAGGTCTGTTGTTAGGAGGATGGAGATGAAAACGAGATTGATTTCAGCGGGCATCGCCACGGTGATAGCGATCACTCTGATCATATTAGGCTCGTTTTACAGCATAATAGTGACTATAGCGCTCGCGTTGGTCAACGTTCTGCTTTGCGGAGAATATCTTTCCGCAAAGAAACTGAACAAGGATATGAAGCTGTTCATACCCTGTCTGGTGTTCGCGGTGCTGATACCCATGCTGTCGATGACTAAGGCGTGGATGATACCGCTGTTCCTGTTCGTTTTCGGTATGTGCGTGCTGTCGGTCGTGTTCCACAAGACCATCGGCACCGAGGATGTTTTGTTCTCGGTATTCGGAGTAGTTCTGTTTTCGGTATCGCTCTCGGCGCTTAATATCATCGTTTGGGAGGACAGCAGTCACACGGCGTTCTGGTTAGTCTTGACGCTCGGTATACCATGGCTTGCGGACAGCGGCGCGTACTTCGTCGGCAACTACTTCGGCAAGCATAAGCTGTGTCCCGAGATCAGCCCCAACAAGACCGTAGAGGGCGCTGTAGGCGGCGTTATCAGCGGTACTCTGACAGCCCTGCTGATCGGCTTGATCTTCAAGCTGATCTACGGCAACGTCACCATGTACTACGGCATTATTCTGATAGTCGGCGTGATCAACTCGGTAGTTTCCATCTTCGGCGATCTTACCTTCTCGGTATTGAAGAGAAGCTGTAAGATCAAGGACTTCGGTTCGATAATGCCCGGTCACGGCGGTCTGCTCGACCGCTTCGATTCGGTCGTATTCTGTATACCGGTAGTCTATATTTTCTCAAGATTCTTTTATCTTTGTTTATAATTTATTAAAATAATTGATCTATGATTAAGAACAGGAATATTTCAATACTGGGCTCAACAGGCTCTATCGGCACACAGACGCTCGACGTCGTCCGAAAGCTCGGATTAAACATCACGGCATTATCCGCTCACGGCAGCATCGACCTGCTCGAGGAGCAGATACGCGAGTTCAAGCCCGAGGTCGCCGCGGTCGTCGATGAAGAAAAGGCGAAGGAGCTCAAACTCAGGGTCGCCGACACTTCAACCAAGATACTCAGCGGCATGGACGGTATGCTCGAGATATGCCGCGACTCCTCGGATGTTCTCGTGAACGCCGTGGTCGGCATGGTCGGCTTGGCTCCGACCCTCGAAGCGATCAAGGCTAAGAAGGATATAGCCTTCGCGAATAAAGAAACTCTGGTAGCCGGCGGCGAGCTTGTCATGAGCGCCGTTAAGGAAAACGGAGTGAAGCTGCTGCCCGTAGACAGCGAGCACAGCGCGATCTTCCAGTGCCTGCAGGCGGCACCTGAGCAAAAGGCTCTCAAAAAGATACTGCTGACTGCGTCCGGCGGCCCGTTCTTCGGTAAAACCACAGAGGAGCTGAAGGACGTAACGGTCAATCAGGCGCTCGCTCATCCGAACTGGTCGATGGGCGCAAAAATAACCATCGACTCTGCTACCATGATGAACAAGGGTCTCGAGATCATCGAGGCGGCGTGGCTGTTCGATACCGATCCCGACGATATCGAGGTCGTCGTCCACCGAGAGAGCATCATCCACTCGATGATAGAGTTCACCGACAACTCGATCCTCGCACAGCTCGGTCTGCCCGATATGCGTATCCCGATACAGTACGCGATCACCTATCCCGAGAGATATGAGTCGCCTGTAGCCGAGATCGACTGGACAAAGCTCTCGCAGATGACATTCTACAGCGCCGACGACAAGACCTTCAAGTGCCTTTCTGCGTGTAAGCGCGCGATGAAGCTGGGCGGTCTTTATCCGGCTGTCGCCAACGGCGCGAACGAGGTCGCGAACCTCCTGTTCAGACAAAACAAGATATCCTTCCTCGATATCGGCGAGCTTGTATCCGCTTCGCTGGACGAGGTCAAGGTCGGCAGGGCAGGTTGCCTTGACGACGTTCTCGACGCCGACATACGCGCGCGGGAATTTGTATATAATAACATTTAATCTGGAGATGATATTATCACCGTACTGACCACGATAGCGCTGATTATTATTGCGGTAGCGCTGTTTGAACTGATTATTTTTGTGCATGAGGGCGGACATTTTATCGCCGCTAAAAAGAGCGGCATCAAGGTGAACGAATTTGCTTTGGGTATGGGTCCCAAGCTGTTCAGCTTCACAAAAGGGGAGACGACCTATTCGCTTCGTCTTTTTCCCATAGGCGGCTACTGCGCCATGGAGGGCGAGGACGAGGACAGCGAAAATCCCCGAGCCTTTAATAATGCGAAAATATGGAAGCGCATGATAGTTATCATAGCGGGCGCAGTCATGAACATCCTGCTCGGACTGGTGCTGATGCTGATAACTCTGCTGCCGCAGGAGAACTTTACTTCTACTACGATATCGCAGTTCTCGGCGAATTCCTTCTCTGCCGTTACCGGACTTAAGGAGGGGGATAAGATCGTCGATATCAACGGTTACGCGGTGAATACTTCTACCGACTTTTCGTTTGCTCTGTTCACTCTGCCCGTCACCGAGGTCGACGGCAGCGAGCTGAGCGTTTATAAAGAGGATTGCTCCTACGATCTCTATGTTCGTGCTGCAGAGCTCGTCGACGAAAACACGACCGATGAGCAGAGCACAGAGATGATGAAGCTGATCAACGAGGCTCAGTCAAAGATCGCCGACACAGACAGCAAGGAAGCGGCTTACAGTATCTTCTCAGATTACTATAATAAGCTGGCGACAGCCGCCGGTAAAGAGGTATCTAAAGATATCCCCGAGATAGAGATACGCGACAAGCGTCAGCGCTACCGTACCGATATGACCGTCATCCGCGACGGCAACAGGGTAGGGCTGAAGGACGTCGACCTTCTCACGGTCAAAAAGAGCGCCGACGACGATACTCCTCAGCTGCAGATCGACTTTTATGTCGAGCCGATCGAGAAGAACATCGGCACAGTGATCAGCCAGACTTTCATGTCCACGGTATCTGTCGTGCGCATGGTATGGGGCAGCCTGATCGGTCTTATCAAGGGGCAGTTCAGCCTTAACGATATGTCCGGTCCCGTGGGTATTGCTTCGGCAATAACCGAGGTTGCAGGCGAGAGTCTGCGTACCTCCGGCTTCGGCTCGGCTGTCAATTCTATCGTTTATATCATGATGGTCATCACCATCAACTTAGGTATAGTAAATATGCTTCCGTTCCCGGCGCTTGACGGCGGAAGGTTCCTGATGCTGCTTATAGAGTGGATATTCCGCAAGCCTGTGCCGCGCAGGGTCGAGTCGGCTATCAACGCCGTCGGTCTTGTGCTGCTGCTCGGATTATCGGCTGTCATAGCGGTCAAGGACGTATGGAAGATCATAAGCGGAGGTTAACGTGAGCAGTAAACTATCTGTTACCGCATTGAATACAAAGATCGGCGGCGGCGCCAAGGTGACCGTCCAGTCGATGCTCAACAGACCCGCCTCGGATATCGAGGGCTCGGTGGCTCAGGCAAAGCAGCTTGAAGCTGCTGGCTGTGAGATCATCCGCGCGGCGGTCCCGGATTCCGACGCCGTAAGGCTCATAGCGGCTCTCAAAGAAGCCGTGAGCGTGCCGATAGTCGCCGATATCCACTTCAACTACAAGTTAGCTCTTGAATCCATAGCCGCAGGGGTCGATAAGATAAGGATCAATCCCGGCAATATAGGCGACGACAGCCGCGTCAAGGCGGTCGCCGACGCCTGCATAGCCAAGAATATCCCCATCCGCATAGGCGTGAACTCCGGCTCGCTGGAGAAGCATATACTCGAGAAATACGGTCATCCGACCGCACAGGCGCTTTGCGACAGCGCTTTGTATCACGCTTCTCTTCTGGAAAAATTCGACTTCACCGATATAGTGCTGTCGATGAAGTCTTCCGACGTCACCACGATGATACAGGCGTACCGTCTGGCTGCTCAGCAGTGCGATTATCCGCTGCATCTCGGCGTTACCGAGGCAGGCACCAAGCGCATGGGCATCATCAAATCAGCCGTCGGTATCGGTGCGCTTTTGGCAGACGGCATCGGCGATACTATCCGCGTTTCTCTGACGGACGACCCGGTAGAAGAGGTCTATGCCGCCAAGGATATCCTGAAGGCTTTAGGCATGGGAGATGGGGGAGTGCGCTTCGTATCCTGTCCGACCTGCGGAAGAACGAAAATAGATTTGATTTCACTTGCCCGCGAGGCTGAGGAACGCCTGCGGGATTGCGATAAAAACATCACCGTCGCGGTCATGGGCTGTATTGTGAACGGTCCCGGCGAGGCTAAGGAAGCCGACATCGGTATAGCCGGCGGCGACGGCATGGGGCTTATCTTCAAAAAGGGCGAGATAATCTGCAAGGTTCCCGAAAGCGAGCTGATCGACAGACTTCTCGAAGAGGTAGACAAGCTCTGATTACTTTTGAAAGGTGTATGAATGATTAAACTCGGCGAAGTCTTTTCACCGTATTCGGTCGAGCTCGACGGCTCGCTTGCCGAGGCAGCGGTGAAAAATATCCGTATAAACAAAGAAAGACGAATACTGAATATAGAAGTATACTCCGAATATCTTCTTACGAGGCGCTCGATCTTCGAGGCTCAGGAGCGTATAGCCAAGGCTGAGATCGGCGTCGACAGGGTGGTCATCTATCCCAAGTATCCGCGCGAAGCCTTCGATACAGCCTACTTTGACGAGCTTGTCGAGGCTCTCAGGCAGAATAATCCAAGCCTGAACGGTACGCTCAACGACGCTGTTCTTGAGCGCGAGGGCGACGACAGGCTGAATATCACGCTCGCACACGGCGGCGCCGCTCTGTTGCAGGCTAAGGAATTCGATATGCTTCTGAGCGACCTGATATACAGCGAGTTCGGGCTGAGGTTCGAGATCACCTATTCCGGCGTGACAGAGCTGAATGCTGATGATAAGCAGTTCACCGACAGGCTGATGATAAGCAGTTCACCGACAGCATCGACAACGCGCAGAAGAAGATCGACCGCCAAAAGCTCGACGAGCTGACCAAACTCTTTGAGGGTGAAGAGCGCACCGACTCCGAGTCGGAGAAGAACGGCGTCGTATCCGAGATCGAGGTACGCAAGGGCAAGTATCTCTATCCGCAGATCATCCCCTCCACCGTCAAGCCGATCTACGGCAGGGTGACAAAGGGCAAGCTGATGCCGATAGAGAAGATCGCCTACGATACCGGCAAGGCGACCGTATGGGGCGACGTCTTCGCGTGTGAGACCAAGGTCACCAAATCCGGCGACAAGAACATCATCAACTTCGATATAACCGACTACACCGGCTCCGTCACCGTTAAGGTTTTCGACAGCGTGCAGAACTGCGCGGTGCTCGAGGGCGTAAAAAAAGGCTCTACCATCATCGTTTCCGGCGATGTGGAATTCGATAAATTTGCCGGCGATACGATCATCTCGGCAAAGTCGATATCTTTTGTCAAGAAGGTCGAAGTAGTCGACAAAGCGCCCAAGAAGCGAGTGGAGCTCCATCTGCACACCAACATGAGCCAGATGGACGCTATCACCGAGGCTGGCAAGCTGGTAAAGCGCGCAGCTGATTTCGGTCACACCGCCGTAGCTATCACCGATCACGGCGTGGCGCAGGCGTTCCCCGACGCTATGAATTCCGCTGAGGGCCTCGAGCGCAACGGTAAAGAGATCAAGGTCATCTACGGCACCGAGGCGTATTTTATCGACGACCTCTGCACTCCTGTAGAGGGTAAGGCAAATATGGGGCTCGACGGCACCTTTGTGTGTTTCGACCTCGAGACAACCGGACTGTACGCCACCAACGACAAGATCACCGAGATCGGCGCCGTGAAGATAAAGGACGGCATGATCGTCGACAGCTTCTCGACCTTTGCCGATCCCGAGCGTCCTATCCCGGCTAAGATAGTCCAGCTCACCGGCATAACCGACAGCATGGTAAAGGGCGCTCCGTCGCAGGAGCAGGCTGTCAGGAGCTTCCTCGATTTCTGCGGCGACGCGGTTCTCGTTGCGCACAACGCGCCGTTCGACTGCGGTTTCATCCGCAAGGCGTGCTCGGACTTCGGCATCGAATACAACTATACTTCGGTCGATACCGTCGCGATCGCGCGTAATATCCTGCCCGAGCTTTTCAACGTGAAGCTGGATACTCTCGCCAAGCATTTCAGGCTCGGCAAGTTCAACCACCACCGTGCGGTCGACGACGCAGAGATGCTGACCAATATTTTCCTCAATATGATACGTCTGCTCGAAAAGGATCACGATGTTCACGATCTCGATCAGATGAGGGAGAAGATCGTCGGCGGCGACTATAAAAAACTGAATACATACCATCAGATAATTCTTGTAAAGAATCAAACAGGTCTCAAGAACCTGTATAAACTGATCTCATATTCGCATCTTAACTACTTCCACCGCCGTCCTCGCATACCCAAGAGCGAGCTGATAAAGCACCGCGAGGGTCTGATAATAGGCTCGGCGTGCGAGGCGGGCGAGCTGTACCGCGCCATCCTGCACAACAGCTCAGAGGAGGATATCGAGCGCATAGCTTCGTTCTATGACTATCTCGAGATTCAGCCCTCGGGCAACAACCGTTTCTTGCTTCGCGAGGGAGCTTTCAGGGATGAAGAGCACTTGCAGAGCGTCAACCGCCGCATTTTAGCTTTAGGCGATAAGCTCGGCAAGCCCGTGGTCGCTACTTGCGACGTCCACTTCATGGATCCGCACGACGCAGACTACCGTATGATTCTCATGGCGGCTCAGGGCTTCGACGATGCGGAGGAGCAGGCTCCGCTGTACTTCCGCACCACTGCGGAGATGCTCGAGGAGTTCGCCTATCTCGGCGACAGGGCGGAGGAGGTCGTCATCGACAACACAAACAAGATCGCCGATATGTGCGACTATGTCCGCCCGATACCCACGGGCAATTTTCCGCCGTTTATCGAGGGTGCGGAGGAGCAGCTTACCTCCATCACCTGGCAGAGAGCCAAGGACAAATACGGCGATCCGCTGCCCGAGATCGTAAAGGCGCGGCTTGACAAGGAGCTCAATTCTATCACGAAATACGGCTTCTCGGTTCTGTACATGACCGCTCAGAAGCTGGTCGCCGACAGCGAGAAGCACGGCTATCTGGTCGGCTCGCGAGGTTCCGTCGGTTCATCCTTCGTCGCCACTATGTCCGGTATTTCCGAGGTCAATCCGCTGTGTCCGCATTATCTGTGCCCCAAGTGCAAAAAGAGCATCTTCTTCGAGCACGGCGAATACGGCTCCGGCTTTGATATGCCTCCCAAGGATTGCCCCGACTGCGGCACTCCGATGGAGCGCGACGGTCACGAGATACCCTTTGAGACCTTCCTCGGCTTCAAGGGCGACAAGGTACCCGATATCGACCTCAACTTCAGCGGTGAGCAGCAGAGCGCATCGCACCGCTATACAGAGGAGCTTTTCGGGCGTGAGAACGTCTTTAAAGCCGGTACGATATCCACCGTCGCCGACAAGACCGCCTACGGGTATGTCAAGAAATACTGCGAGGAACACAACCGCACTTTCCGCAAGGCTGAGATGAACCGTCTCGCCATCGGCTGTACCGGCGTAAAACGCACGACGGGTCAGCATCCCGGCGGCATGGTCGTCGTGCCGAGAGGCATGGAGGTCTATGACTTCTGTCCCGTCCAGCATCCGGCGGATAAGAGCGACTCCGACAATATAACGACACATTTCGACTTCCATTCGATACACGACACCATCACCAAGCTCGACGAGCTCGGTCATGATGTCCCCACCATATATCACTATCTTGAAGAGAACACCGGCATCCCGGTCATGGACGTCAGCATGAGCGACCCGGACGTCATGTCGCTGTTCACCTCGCCCGATGCTCTCGGCGTCACGCCCGAGGATATAGACTCGCTCACCGGCACCTTCGCTCTGCCGGAGCTTGGCACCTCCTTTGTGCGTCAGATGCTCGTAGAGTCCAAGCCCAAGACCTTCACCGACCTGTTGCAGATATCGGGTCTTTCTCACGGCACCGACGTATGGATAGGCAACGCCGCCGACCTGATCAAGGACGGCACCTGCACTATCTCGGAGGTCATCGGTACGCGAGATTCGATCATGACCTACCTTATGCACAAGGGGCTCGATCCGTCTATGGCGTTCAAGATCATGGAGATCGTGCGTAAGGGCAAGGCTACCAAGATGCTCACCGAAGAGCACCTGAACGCCATGAAGGAGCACGACGTACCTCAGTGGTACATCGACTCCTGCATGAAGATAAAGTATATGTTCCCCAAGGCTCACGCCGCGGCATATATGATATCCGCGCTTCGTCTGGGTTGGTACAAGGTGCACAAGCCCCTCGCGTTCTACGCGGCGTACTTCACCGTTCGCAACGATAACTTCGACGGAGCAACTTTGCTAAAAGGCAGGGACGCCGTGCGCAGCAAGATCAAAAGCATCGAGGAAAAGGGCTTTGAAGCCTCCGCCAAGGATAAGGCAGAGGTGCCGATGCTGCAGATAATGAACGAGATGCTCGCGCGCGGCATAGAGGTCCTGCCCGTAGACATCTACAAAAGTGAGGCGAAGAAATTCGTCATCGAAGACGGTAAGATACGTCTGCCGTTCTGCTCGCTCACCGGAGTAGGGGAGAGCGCGGCTTTATCTCTCGCTCAGGCTGCAAAACAGGGCGAGTATCTGTGTATAGACGACGTTATCAACCGCGCCAAGGTAACAAAGGCGGTCGTTGAGACCCTCAAGGAATGCGGCGCTTTCGGCGATCTGCCCGAAACGGCGCAGATGAGCCTGTTCTGATACGCCTTCTGGCAATATGCTCATATGAGCGATACTGAAAAACATATGAGTGAAATTGCACAAAATTGAGGTGATATATTGAAAAATCCGAAAATAAAGAATATAATGTTAGTGATACTATATACTACGGTTCTTATATTCTTTTTTGTCAATATCAAATCTGTCTACGAAGTTCTGAAGACCGTTTTTGCGGTGCTTGCACCGATAATGTACGGACTTGTCATAGCCTACCTGCTCAACTATCCGTACAAGGCGTTCAACGATCACCTCTTCAAAAAGATGGGTACTAAGCGCCCGTGGCTGAAAAAGCTCCGCAAACCCTTGTCTTTAGTGCTCGCATATGTTATAATTTTCGGTATAGTAGCATTCCTTGTCAGCACCCTGATACCGGAGCTGTCTTCGAGCATTACCACACTCATCGACAGTATACCGGCATATGAAAGGGCGGTCAGGGAGGCGTCCGATAACGCGGCTGAGTTCATCAAGAACATGACCGGCTACAACATCTACGAGCAGGCGACCTACAGCAACCTCATCGCGCTTATCACCGGCAACGATACGACAGAGTTCATCAAGAGCTTCTTCACCAACTATCTGCCGTCCGCCTTCTCTACCGTTATGAGCATCGGCACCGTGCTATACAACTGGGGCCTCGGTATCATCATCTCGATCTATCTGCTCGCAAGCAAGGAGAAGCTGATCCGCCAGTTCAAGATAGCTATTGTCGCTTATACTCCCGAGAAGTTCTACAAGCGCCTTTTCCATATCGGCGACGTGTTGAACAATAAATGCGGTAAGTTCATCGTCGGCAAGATCATCGACTCTTCCATCATCGGTGTGATGTGCTTTATCGGTCTTACGATATTCAGGTTCCACTATCCGCTTCTGATAAGCGTTATCATAGGTGTGTTCAATCTGATACCGTTCTTCGGACCGGTCATAGGCGCGATCCCGACGGTCTTCCTGCTTCTCATCATCAACCCGATGGAGGCTTTAGGCTTCCTGATCTTCCTGATAGTCCTGCAGCAGTTCGACGGCAACATCTTAGGACCCAAGATACTCGGCGAGTCCGTCGGTATCTCGGGCTTCTGGATCATGATCTCGGTCATCGTCGGCGGCGGACTGTTCAGCGTACCGGGCATGCTTCTCGGCGTGCCGATATTCGCGGCGATATACACCCTCGTCGAGGAGGGTGCAGAGCGCCGACTTAAGAAAAAGCAAATTTCAGCAGACGATATTGCTCCTCGCCCGGAGGAACCCGAGCCTTCTCCCAAAAAGAAAACGCTCAAGGATCTTCCGATAGTGGACAAAGCGTCTGAGCTGATAAATAAAGGCAAAAACAAATAAAGCATTTGTTTAATTAGGAGGTTTTAAAGATGCAAATGAAAAAAGTAGTTAGCTTGATCATGGTCGTCGCCATGCTGTTGACTGTTTGCGTCATCCCCGGCTTCTCTGCCGCGGACGCCGACACAGCTGCAGCAGGCGCTATGCAATCCGACTATGCTCTTGCTCCCAACGTCCAGAGCGGTAATATCCTGCACGCGTTCAACTGGCGCATGAGAGATCTTGTGAAGTATGCTCCCGAGATCGCCCAGGCCGGTTATTCATCCGTACAGATATCTCCGATCCAGGCAACAAAGGCTACCACTAACGACGGCTCGTACGCGACCGACTGGTGGTGCTTCTACCAGCCCACAGACATGACCGTAGGCAACGCCCTCGGTACTGCCGCTGAGCTGCAGGCTGCTACCGCCGAGCTGCACAAGTACGGCGTAAAGGTCGTAGCCGACGTTGTTACCAACCACGCTCAGAACTGTGAGTCCAAAAAAGACCGCAACAAAATCAATGCTACATTCAGAAGCTATCTTCGTCACGATGCTCTTACCCATCCCATGAAGGCTGACGATTCTTCCCGTCAGAATCAGGTTCAGGGCGACCTCGATAATCAGCTCCCCGACGCAAACACCGGCAGCAGCGATTATCAGAGCTATGTTGTCAACAACCTTATCAACCCGCTGTCCGACGCAGGCGTTGACGGCTTCCGCTTCGACGCTGCAAAGCACATCGAGACTCCCTCCGACGGTTCTCTGGCTTCTCAGTACTGGCCGACCGTCACAAACGCTATCAAGGCTAAGAACTCCGGCGCCTACATCTACGGCGAGATCCTCGACAGCGCGGGCAAGTTCCAGATCAATGCTTATACTCCTTATATCAACGTAACCGACTGGGCTTTCGGTAACACCGTTCGCGGCGCTCTGTCTTCCAAGAACGCATCCGGTCTTATCAACTACGGTTACAGCGGTTCCTCCAAGAACCAGAACGTTCTGTGGTTAGAGTCTCACGATAACTTCTGCTCCGGCGCTTCCACAGGCCTTACAAAGCAGCAGCAGATCCTCGGCTGGGCTGTAGTCGGCTCCCGTGCAGACGCACCCGCTCTGTTCTATGTTCGCCCGAAGCATGAGGCTATCGACTCCGCAGGCTTCATCAAGTACGACGATCTGATGGGCGCTCCCGGTTCCGCAGATACTTGGAAGGATCCCACAGTCGTAGCTGTCAACAAGTTCAAGAACGCTTTCGTCGGTCAGGCTGAGAGCACATCCGCCAGCGGCTCCAATCTGTTTGTACAGCGCGGCACCACAGGTATGGTCATCGTCAACCTGAACGGTTCCTCCACATCCGTCAACCAGAGCTGCACCATGGCTAACGGCACCTACAAGGATCAGGTCAGCGGCGCTAACTTCACCGTTTCCGGCGGCAAGATCACAGGTAACGTAGGCTCCACCGGCGTAGCTGTAGTTTACAACACCACAGCTCAGAACTCCGCTCCCACCATCGACGTTCAGCTCGACGGCACCACCCTCACTCCCGAGGTCCTCAACCGTTACACCGCAGCTACAGCTACCGTCAAGGTCAACATCGGCAACGCTACCGGCGGCTCCATCAAGGTCTCCAACCTCGACGCAGTTGCAGTCAACAACGGCACCACAACCTTCACACTCAACAGCTCCATCCCTTACGGCAAGAGCGTTGATATCACCGTAACCGCAACAAACGGTACCAAGACCGTTTCCAGAAGCTATAACGTTAAGAAGAAGAACGCTAACGAGGCTAAGAAGGTCTACTTCGATAACTCTGTCATGAAGTGGCCGTATGAGGACACCACAGGCTCAGGTACAGTCGGTATCTTCGTAATGTGCAAGACCGGCATTGCCGCTAACACAAAGATCGGCTCTTATGACTCTCACAAGATGACCCCCGTTTCCGGTCAGGAAGGTCTGTATTCCTACACAGTTCCCAACAACACTAACTATGTCAAGTTCAACGAAGGCTTCATCGGTTCTCAGTATACCGATAAAGCACATGTGGACGCTTACGATCGCTGCCATCTGTTCCACTCCTTCTCCGAGTGCGGCGGCTACTGCGGTCGTACAATGCCCGAGACCGTTGTTAACTACGGTACAGCCAACAGCGCTGCAAACCGTGAGAACGGCGGCTACGAGCTCACCGGCGCCATGATCCTCCGCGACCTCCGCTTCGAGGACTACGGCGATTATCCCGTTGCTACCCTTTCCGCTGCAGACACTTCTCTCGGCGGCGAGACTCCCACAATCCCGACTCAGACTCCTACCGAAGCTCCCACCGAGCCTCCTGTAGGCGTTAAGCTCCTCCGCGGTGACGCTGACCTGGACGATGAAGTTTCCATCCTCGACGTTACACTGATCCAGCGCCATATCGCTGACATCAGCCATCTTGCTCCCAACGGCGTTATCGCAGCCGATGTCGACGGCGACGACGAGCTCGCTATTATCGACGCTACATACATCCAGCGTTATCTTGCAGGTATGAGCAACCCGAAGAAGGTCGCAGAGTACTTCTATGCCGGCGGCGTTGCTCCCACAGAGCCCGCTACTCAGCCCGCTACAACTCCCGTTGTTCCGACTGAAGCTCCCACAGAGTCCGGCGATCAGAAGACTCTCGTCAAGCTTTCCAACAAGTTCGTTGCTGTAGTTTACTGTGAGGCTGCCGGTACTTCCGACGCCACCAGGAACTCCGAGCACAACATGGACGATTACGGCAGACTCACTTATGACTTTATCGGCCCGAGCTATGTATTTGTCCGCAACTATAACACAGGCGTTCAGTATTGTACCGACGGCTGGTCGAACTTCCAGAACCCCGTAACTCTTGTCAATCAAGCAAATCTTACTAGCACATTTGATAAGATGTATGTACCCGCGGGTACTCACACCCTCTATCTGCAGCCCGGCGAAGGCGACACCTACACCTTAGAGTATGACGGCAACTATGCAGATCCCGGCACAGGCGGCAATACCGACCCCACTCAGGGCGGCAGCGGCGGCTCGGTTTCCTTCCTGCTCACCGATAACTTCAACTGGGGCTCGGCATATGTTTATGCTTGGGACGCTAACGGTAATAAGCTCAACGGCGAGTGGCCCGGCGCCTCTCAGGCTGAGACAGTCACTAACGAATACGGCGAGACCCAGTTCAGATGCTATGTTCCTCAAGGCGCTGTCGGCGTTATCCTGAACAACGGTAACGGCGCTCAGACCGAGGACATTACAGATTTCAGCTACGCCGGCTTCTGGATGGACGGTTCCAAGAACGAAAAGGGTCATTACATTGTCACCGGCTGGAATTAATTATCATCCGAAAGCATAAAAGTATGATCTAAACACGAGGGGCGGACTCCGGTCTGCCCCTTTTTGTTACACAAACAAGCGCCCGAGCATTGACTCAGGCGCTTGATTTGACAATATGATGATTTATGTTATACTGTAAAAGGTTTCAGATCCTCGATAAAGGCGTCCATGTCATCGCCCTCGGCTTCAAGCAAAATCGGCTTGGTAAGATCGAGCGACAGGATGCCGATGATAGAGTGAGCGTCTATGGAATACTCGTTGTGATTCAGCGTGATCTTTATCTTCGGATACTTTGCGGTCATCGAGACGAATTTTCTTGCTGCGTCCACGCCTTTTATTGAAATCTTTGTGCTATACATATCGTACCTCCGCGTCATTTTTGACGTACTAATTTTAGCACTGTTTTCGACCGTTATCAACAGCAAATTCGCATAATAATACTCATTATTTCGTGGTGATTTTATTTGAAATACTATATCGTTACCCTCGGATGTAAAGTGAATCAATATGAGTCGGAGCTTATGGCTGAGCTTTTGACAGCGTCCGGCTATGAGGCGGCTGCGGATCACCGCTGTGCAGACGTCTGCATTGTCAACTCCTGCACCGTAACCTCTACCGGCGACGCGAAGAACCGCAAGTATATCCACCGTATCCGCAGGGAGAATCCCGACTGCGTGCTGGTGCTGTGCGGCTGTATGCCGCAGGCTTTCGCGGATGATACCGAGCTTTTCGACGGCTGCGATATCGTGATGGGCAACACGGCGCGTCGCGATATCGTCGATGCGATAGATGAGTTTTTGCAGAGTCGTCAGCCGATCATCCGTATCGGCGAGCATACACGCGACGAGAAGTTCGAGCCCATGCGCATCAGCGCTTTCCATGAGCGCACGCGCGCCTGCATCAAGATCCAGGATGGCTGCAATCGCTTCTGCTCCTACTGCATCATCCCTTACGCACGCGGCAGAGTACGCTCGAAGCCCCTCGATGAGCTCAAAGCCGAGGCTTCGGAGCTTGCCGCGAACGGCTTTAAGGAGGTCGTACTTGTCGGCATCAATCTAAGCGCCTACGGTCAGGAGTTCGATCTCGATATAGCCGACGCTGTCGAAGCGGTATGCGCCGTCGACGGTATCGAGCGCGTGAGGCTCGGCTCAATCGAGCCCGAGAGGATGACCGGCGATATCCTCAAACGGCTCGCAGCACAGGGAAAGTTCTGTCCGCACTTCCATCTCAGCTTACAGGCAGGCTGCGACAGCACCCTGCGCCGTATGCGCCGCCACTATGATACCGCCGAGTATGAGCGCATAGTCGGCGATATCCGCAGCTTGTTCGATAATCCGTCGATTACCACCGACGTCATGGTCGGCTTTGTCGGCGAGACAGACGAGGATTTCACTGCCTCGGTTGAGTTTTGCGAGAAGATCGGCTTCGCAAAGACACACGTATTCCCGTATTCGCGCAGGAAGGGTACCGCCGCAGATAAGATGGACGGTCATATCCCTGAGCGCGTCAAGCATGAGCGCGCCGATATAATGATAGAGCGCACGCTGGCTTCACAGCGACGTTTTATGGAAAGTCAGGTCGGTCTGATACAGCCGGTTCTGTTCGAGACCAGAGCTAAGGACGGCTTTTTCGAGGGCTTTACTATGAATTATACCAAGGTCAGAGTCGCCGACGACAACATACAAAGCGGCGAGATAATCAACGTAAGGCTGACCGGGGCTTTTGACGATTACTGCACGGGTGAGCCGGTAAGATAATTCATTACGTTTTTGACTTCATCCGAGCTCTCTTCGTTGAAAAGGCTGTCGTAGCTGTACAGCATGAAGCCGTCAGCGCCGCTCTCTTCGCATATCTTTACTTCGGTGAGCAGGATATCGTCGTTGTCGAGCCATGTGCCGCCGTCGGCGTCGGTTCCTGCCTTATATACCGGCAGACCGATATACAGTGAGATACCGTCAGCCATGTCCAAAGCCTGCCATTCTCTGAGCGCTTGTTCAAAGCGGAGCGCCGGATTATCCAGCGAGTAGTACAGCTGCGGACAGATGTAGTCGATATAGCCGCTCTCGGTGCACCACTTGGCTACATCCGCGTATATGCCGTCGTTGTTTTTCAGATTGCCCTGCGGAGATACCCCGAAGCTGATATCCGGCTTCGCCTTATGAGCTGCTTCATACACCGCTTTTATCAGCCTGCTGACGTTATCCTTGCGGTAGTCTTCGAGCGACAGGGGAGAGTCGGCGTTTTGTTTGTACGCTTCATAAGCCTCTTTGTCAAAGTCGCCGCAGTCGGGCGGATAGAAGTAATCGTCGAACTGTATACCGTCGATATCGTACCTCTGTGCAAGTTCGCAGACGCCCTTGACTATAAGCTCCCGGGCTTTTTCGGACGCCGGATCAAGATACAGTCCGTCGTTGACCTGTACTCCGATATCGGGCTCCCTGATGTAGGGGTTGTTTTCGCAGAGCTCAGACGGCGTTTGTGCGGTCGCTATACGGTACGGATTTATCCACGCGTGCACGGAGATATCGCTCTCATGCGAGCGGTCGATGATATACTGCAGCGGATCGTAACCCGGATCCTCTCCCTGAGTCCCTGTAAGGATGTGCGACCACGGGAAGTGCTTTGACGGATAGATCGCGTCGCAGAACGGTCTGACCTGCACGATCATCGTATTCAGAGAGTTATCGCTCATATACCCGATGATATCGTCTACGCGTGCTTTGAACGCCGTTTCTTTGTCTGCTTCATCCTCGACGTCGAGTGTCATATAGGTCACCCATACTCCGCGCATATCGCGATGCCGTACGGTCGGCGAGTCGGCAGTTGCCTTTTTGGACACAGCCAACGGTACGGGCTTGTCAGATACATAGACAACAGATACTGCTAAGAACAGCACAGACAAAAATACGGGCAAAAATCTTTTGAAATACATTTTATCACTCCGAGGTCATTTTGAGATACTTTTACATTTATTTGGTTGTTATAAATATAATCGCGGTCATAGTGACCGTGCATGACAAGAGCGCCGCACAGAGGGGTGCGTGGCGCGTCAAGGAGCGCACGCTCATGCTGATATCGGCTTTAGGGGGAGCTCCGGCGATGTACCTGACGATGCTCACGATACATCACAAGACGCGCAAGCCTCTTTTTATGATAGGTATTCCTGTCATCTTCATTATAGAACTCATCCTGTTTTTCGCGGTGAAGCATCTATGGCTGTAGGCAGATTCACCTTTATCGTCGAGCATGAGAACGACGGACAGAACGTCAAAACGTTCCTGCGCCGAACCTGCGGCCTGACGGCGCGTTCCATGACAGTGCTGAAAAAACCCGGCATTGGCATCACGCGCGGCGGCGATTTGCTTAAAGCTCACGACGTCCTGTATGCCGGAGATCGCATCGAAATACGCCTGCCCGAGGAGCAAAGCGAGATAGAGCCGGTCGACGGTATGCCGCCGATACTCTTTGAGGACGACAGGCTGCTCGCGGTCGACAAGCCTGCCTTTATGCCGGTGCATCCGGTGAAGGATCATCAGCTCGATACGCTCGCGAACCGGGTCTCGGCATATCAGCAGAGCAGGGGAGAGAGCTATATTTTCCGCGCGCTGAACCGGCTCGATAAGGATACCTCGGGTATCGTGCTGATAGCGAAGGATCGCATAAGCTACTCGTTGATCAAGCCGACCGTAGAGAAGGTGTATTTCGCCGTGTGCGAAGGTATTATCGAAGAAGCCGGTACCATAAACGAACCTATAGCCCTCGCTCCGGACAGCAAGATCAAACGCTGCGTATCTGTCGACGGCGATAGTGCCGTAACTCATTATACGCCTATAAAGCATAAGGAAACGCACACCTTATGCCGCGTCGTTATCGAAACAGGCCGTACTCACCAGATACGCTGTCATATGAGCCATATCGGTCATCCGCTTGCAGGCGACGATCTGTACGGCGGCAGCCTTGAGCGGATAAATCGTCAGGCGCTGCATTGTAAGGACGTCTCCTTCATCCATCCGGATACAAAGGAAAGGATCATCCTGCATACCGAACTGCCGGAAGAATATGAAAGAATAATATGATTAAAGAATCGCAGATAAACATAAAGAGGGCTTGAACGCCCTCTTACTTTATGTGGATATGCTCTTTTCGGTTTACTCCGCGGATACCTCCTGCAACTCCGCATAAAAGCAATACTCCCGCGCGGATAGCGGTCAGAGCGCTGATATCGCTTTTATCCGAGCTTAATCCGACAGCGACTATCGCGAGCAGGATCACAAAAGCGCACAGCAGCCCTATGATAAGCCCTTTGCATTTTGCTGTCGCCGAGGCTATATACGCGCCCAGATACACCCCGATACCGGCTGCAGCGACGGTCAGATAGTCCGTGATACCGTACGGGATCGCCGGCATAAGGTTTAATATAACTGCGGATATGCACATCAGCAGCGCAGTTATCAAAGCGGCGGCGAGCACGCCGATCATCAGCGGCTTCCATATTGCTTTATCTGTCGTGGAAACAGGCATAAAAAATCACCCCTGTACATCGTATGCAGGGGTGACTGTTTATTATTCGTTATTCTTTTGAGCTTCTTTTTCTTCCTTAGCGGCTTCTTTAGCGGCCTTTCTTTCAGCGAGCTTTTCCGTGAAGGACTTCTTCGCAGTTTCCGGAGTATCCTTTACCGTGTCTACGCTGGAGATAGCCCACTTCTTGAATTTCATCTTTGTTCTGTCGGGACCGGTCTCGATAACGAAAGCGTCCTCGTCTTCCTTGACCGCGATGATGCGTCCCTGTATACCGCCGATGGTGGTGATATCGTCGCCGATGGCGATGTTGTTGCGCATCTCCTGCTCGCGCTTCTGCTTCTTCGAGTTAGGACGGATAAGCAGGAAATAGAATACGACCAGCAGGCCGCCCCACATAAGTATAGTCAGCCAGAGATTACCTCCGCTAAATGCGTTTGCCATATATAAATACTCCCTTTCAAAAAGATTCCAAATTATTATAACAGCATTTGTCTGATTTTGCAAGTACTAAATTCTTTTATCCAGTATCTCGCGGTTACGACGGTAGAATTCGCCGTATGTGCCGTTGTCGAGGTTCTCGCGGATACGCTCCATCAGTGTATTGTAGAAGTAGAGGTTATGCATGACAGCAAGCCTCATACCGAGCATTTCCTTCGCCTTGAAAAGATGTCTGATATATGCGCGCGTATGATGCTTGCATACGGGGCAGTCGCAGGCGGCGTCGATGGGCGAGTCGTCGAGCTCATACTTCGCGTTCATGATGTTCATGACGCCGCTCCATGTGAACAGGTGACCGTGCCTTGCATTCCTCGACGGCATGACGCAGTCGAAGAGATCTACGCCTCTGTATACGGCTTCGAGGATGTTCACCGGTGTGCCGACGCCCATCAGATAACGGGGACGGTCGGCGGGAGCGAAAGGCTCTACCGCCTCGATGATCTCGTACATCGTCTCGGCAGGCTCTCCAACGGCAAGACCGCCTATGGCGTAGCCGTCGAGATCTCTTTCATATGGTCGATCCTCAGATCGGGGAAGGTGGCTCCCTGATTGATGCCGAAGAGCATTTGATCGGGATTTATAGTATCCTCCAGAGCGTTCAGCCTGTCCATCTCCGCCTTGCAGCGGTGCAGCCAGTTGGTGGTGCGGCGTACAGACGCCTTGGCGTATTCGTATGTAGCCGGGTTTTCGACGCACTCGTCAAACGCCATAGCGATTGTAGAGCCGAGATTCGACTGGATCTGCATACTCTCCTCGGGACCCATGAAGATGCGCCTGCCGTCGATGTGTGAGTTGAAGATAACGCCTTCCTCTTTGATATTGTTCAGCTTTGCGAGAGAGAAGACCTGAAAGCCGCCGGAGTCGGTGAGGATGACTCCGTCCCAGCCTGTCATCTTATGCAGACCGCCGAGCTTTTTGACGATCTCGTCGCCGGGTCGAAGGTGCAGGTGATAGGTGTTGCTTAGCATGACCTGAGTTTTGATGTCTTTTAGATCGTATGCGGATAACGCGCCCTTGATAGCGCCGCAGGTAGCGACGTTCATGAACGCCGGCATCTCGACAGCTCCGTGAACGGTGGTGAACGTGCCGCGTCGTGCGCGCCCCTCTTGTTTTATCAACTTATACATATTATGATCCCTTTGCTACAGTATAGCCATGCAGTCGCCGAAGGAGAAGAAGCGGTATTTTTCCTTCACGGCGATCTCGTATGCTTTCATCGTTTTGTCGTACCCGTAGAACGCGGATACCAGCATGATAAGCGTGCTCTCGGGGAGATGGAAGTTCGTGATGAGCCCGTCGAGCACCTTGAACTCAAAGCCCGGATAAATGAAGATATCGGTGAACCCGTCGCAGGCTCTGATTTCTCCTGTAGCAGCTACGCTTTCTAAAGTCCGGCATGAGGTCGTGCCTACGGCTATAACTCGTTTGCCTGCGGCTTTGGTCGCCTTTATGAGCTCGGCTGTTTCCGCAGGCACCTCATAGTGCTCCGAGTGCATCTTGTGCTTTGTTACGTCGTCAACTTTGACGGGTCGGAAGGTACCCAGACCCACATGGAGCGTGACATATCCGATGTTGACACCCTTTGCCCTGATCCTGTCGAGCAGCTCGTTTGTAAAGTGCAGACCGGCTGTCGGCGCTGCGGCAGAGCCGAGCTCATGCGAGTACACGGTCTGGTAGCGCTCCTGATCCTCGAGCTTCTCCGTGATATAGGGGGAGATGTTCTCTTCGCTGTGCAGCTCTACGATCCTGTTGCCGTCGTCGACGATATCTACTACCTCGGCGGTCAGCAGACCGTCGCCGAAGATGAAGCGCGTGCCTATCTTCGCTTTTTTGCCCGGCTTTACCAGAGTCTCCCAGCGTAATCCGTCGAGCTGCTTTAAAAGCAGGAACTCGATCTTTGCGCCGGTATCTTCTTTATAGCCGTAAATCCTCGCCGGGATAACGCGGCTGTCGTTGACGATAAGCGTGTCGCCTTCATCGAGATAATCTATGATATCGTAGAAGTGTTTGTGCTCGATATCGTCGCTGTCGCGGTGCAGAACCATCATCCGCGAGTGGTCCCGTGGCTCGATGGGGGTCTGCGCTATATATTCCTGCGGCAGGTCATAGTAAAAATCACTTGTTTTCATGGGCTTTTCCTCAAAATAAGTTACATATTTGAAATTCAAGGCAAGACCGTATAATTCAGGTGTGCGGATTGCGCAGTCAGATTTTCCGTCAGGGTGGACAAATAATCAGTTCGCATACCGGCGTATGGGTGCTGATTTTTGGGCAGAATGGCGGAATAATATGCAAGCAAGACGTGCGCATTGAATTGTGCGGTGTTGCCTTGACAAATCTTTCAAGTGATGATATATTAATAATTGATTATAAGCATATATATACAATATATGGCTAATCGACTTGATCATCATATCACATAATATATTATTATAGTTAAAAACTCAACTGTTTTTTGAAATTTGGGAGGAATTTATTATGAAAACTTATAATGTAGGCATCATCGGCGCTACAGGTATGGTGGGACAGCGTTTCTCGCTCCTGCTTGAGAATCATCCGTGGTTCAAGGTCGTAGTCGTAGCCGCTTCAAAGCGCTCCGCCGGCAAGACCTATGCCGAGGCTGTAGAGGGCAGATGGGCTATGACCGCTCCGATCCCCGAAAACATCAAGGATCTTGTTATGATGGACGCCGCCGACGTAGAGGCTGTCGCCGCTAAGGTCGACTTCGTATTCTGCGCCGTAGATATGAAGAAGGACGAGATAAAGGCTCTTGAAGAGGCTTACGCCAAGGCAGAGTGCCCTGTTATCTCCAACAACTCCGCTAACCGCGGCACACCCGACGTACCGATGATCGTGCCCGAGATCAACCCCGAGCACGCCGAGATCATCCACGCTCAGCGTAAGCGCCTCGGCACAAAGCGCGGCTTCATCGCGGTAAAATCCAACTGCTCCTTACAGAGCTATGTCCCGGCTATCCATCCGCTCAAGGAGAAGTATAAGGTCAACAAGGTGCTCGCCTGTACATATCAGGCTATCTCAGGCGCAGGCAAGACCTTTGAGCGCTGGCCCGAGATGGTCGACAACCTCATCCCGTATATCGGCGGCGAGGAAGAGAAGAGCGAGCAGGAGCCCCTTAAGCTGTGGGGTCATATCGAAGGCGACAAGATCGTCAACGCCGACGATATCGCTATCACCTCCCAGTGCCTGCGTGTTCCCGTATCCGACGGTCATACAGCCGCCGTGTTCATCGACTTCGGCGTAGAGGATAAGCCCTCAGTCGAAGAGATCATCGAGATCTGGAACAACTATAAGGGCAGAGCTCAGGAGCTCGAGCTCCCCTCGGCTCCCAAGCAGTTCCTGCACTATTTCACCGAGCCCGACAGACCGCAGATCAAGTCCGAGCGTATGCTCGAGGGCGGCATGGCTGTTTCGGTAGGTCGACTCAGACCCGATACCCAGTATGACATGAAATTCGTATGTATGTCCCACAACACTCTCAGAGGAGCTGCCGGCGGCGCTGTGCTGATGGCTGAGCTCCTGTGTGCAGAGGGCTACATCGACTGATAAATACTATAACAGCATAGATCAATTATTGGAGGATTATCTATGAGAAAGCATATTTTTAAAGGCGCGGGCGTTGCCCTGATAACCCCGATGCATACCGACGGCTCCGTCAACTATGAAGAGCTCGCCCGTCTGCTCGAGTTCCAGGTCGAGAACGGCACCGACGCCATCATCGCCTGCGGCACCACCGGTGAGGCGGCAACACTCACCGTCAAGGAGCACTGCGAGGTGCTGTCTTTCGTCTGCGAGCGCATCAACGGCCGTATCCCCGTCATCGCAGGCACAGGCTCAAACGACACCAGCACGGCTATCGAGCTGAGCAAATCCGCCGAGTCATCCGGCGCCGACGCTCTCCTCTCGGTAACTCCTTACTATAACAAGACCTCACAGACAGGTCTTATCCGCCATTTTACGACCATCGCGGATAACATCGACCTGCCGCTGATACTGTACAACGTACCCTCGCGTACCGGCTGCAACATCAAGCCCAAGACCTACGCCGAGCTCTGCAAGCACGAGAACATCGTCGCTACCAAGGAGGCTAACGGTGATATCTCGTCGGTATCCCAGACGCGTTCTTTGTGCGGCGACAAGCTGGATATCTACTCCGGCAACGACGACCAGACCGTACCCTTCATGTCTCTGGGCGCTTTGGGCGTTATCTCGGTATTCTCCAACTTCTGTCCGCAGGAGATGCATCAGATCTGCGAGCTGTGCCTGAACAATAACTTCGTCGAGGCTGCCAAGCTCAACTTCCACTATGTCGAGCTGATGGACATCATGTTCTCAGACGTCAACCCGATACCCGTCAAAACTGCCATGAACCTTATCGGCTTCAACGCGGGCGAGTGCAGGCTGCCGCTGGTACCCATGAGCTACTCCGGCTACCACGACCTCAAGGATTGTCTTGCCAAGTACAACCTTATCGGCAAATACGCGTGATTGATTACGGTCATTGTGAGGCGGTCGGTTTCACAATGACCGTCTGTGTATAAATAACCTATTTCAGGGGGAAAGATATGAATATACTGTTGAACGGCTGCCTCGGCAAGATGGGGCAGAACGTTGAAGAATGTATCAACGAACGCAGCGACGTTATGATAAACTGCGGCGTGGATATCGCCGCCGGCGAGAGGATTTATCCCGTTTACACGAGCTTTGCGGACGTTGAAGAACAGCCCGATGTGATCATCGACTTCTCAAATCCGCTGGTGCTCGAGGATATGCTCGGCTTTGCCGAAGAGCGCAAGATCCCCGTTGTCATCTGCACAACCGGCTTTTCTGAGGCTCAGGTGCAGAGGATAAAGGACGCGGCGATGAAGATACCCGTATTCTACTCGGGCAATATGTCGCTGGGTATAAACGTGCTTATCGAGCTTGCAAAGATGGCAGCCAAGGCTCTGTCAGGCAGCTTCGATATCGAGATCGTCGAGAA